>QHMS01000078.1 GCA_003217895.1 Verrucomicrobiota bacterium | reverse complement strand
GCCGATGATCGCGCCGTGACCGATAAAATTGCCGGTGCCGATTGCGACCTCGCCCTCAATCACGACGTGCGATTGCACAGTCGTTCTTTCCGCGATCGACACCTGTGGTCCTATGATCGATAACGGTCCGATCTGCACGTCGGCGCCGATTTGCGCCGTTGGATCGACGATTGCTGTGGGATGAATCTTCACATTGCTCATGTTTGCGCTGAATTCGTTGCGCAACCAGGCGTGTGTTGGGTCGCCTCGTTTTTTTGAAAGGAGAGGGGGAGGGTGAGGATTGGGTTAGCGTGCATTGGGTCGAACCCCTCACCTTCATCCTTTCCCCTTTTCGAAAGGGGAGAGGCGGCATGAACCCGATCAGGTTCGCGCAGCTGAAATCCGCCGCTCACAGCACGCCTGCCTCCTTGAAGCTGAAGTAGCCTGGGCTTCCTTCCGTCGGCGCGCCGATGATGATGTGGTCGAGCAATTTGATTTGCAAGAGGTCCGCGGCTTCGGCTAGACGTCTCGTTAAACTGTGATCGGTCTGGCTCGGCGAAGCATCGCCGGAGGGATGATTGTGCACGACAACAACCGCGTAGGCCGAATAAGTTATGGCAGGCCGAAAAATTTCGCGCGGATGAGCGATGCTCTCATTCATGCTTCCCGTCGAGACGGATTCCACGCGCATTAAACGATAACGCGTGTCAAGCAAGACGACGCGGAGTGACTCGGTGCGCAGCATTCGCATCTCGCCGCCTAGCAATTCGTGGATCATTTCAGGCGAATCGAGTTTTTGCTGGGACAATGGTTCCTGTGCAAAACGCTTGCCAAGATTGAACGCCGCGACCAGCTCCAAGGCTTTGGCTTGACCGATTCCCTTGATTTCACTGAGTTCCTTCACGGAGCAACGGCTCAATTCTGCGAACGATTTGTATCGGTCGAGCAGCTCGCGAGCGACCTCGACTACATTCATTCCACGCCGGCCCGTGCGCAGCAGAATTGCGATCAATTCAGCATTAGTCAGGGCGTCGGCCCCACGCGCGAGTAATTTTTCCCGCGGCCGCTCATCCTGTGGCATTTCGCGGATTTTAAGCTGCGGCATATCATTGTAGCGGCGGTCTGTGACCGCCCTGTTCTCTTGAGAAAAGTTCTCGGCGCTCACAGAGCGCCGCTACAGCAGCAAACATCAAACGCGTAGTTGATCGAACATTTCGCACAACGCGTCACCGAGGAAGAACAACGCGTCAGCGTAAGGATTCGATGCTATGCCATCCAAAGTGCCCTGTGCCTCGCGAATCAAATCGCTACCAGCCGCGATGGACTCATTTAGTGCTCCGTTAGTCGCGCCATTCTTCAGCAGCTCAATCATTTCTTCGATTTGTTCGTCCAGCACGAGCCGGCAACAGTGTTCCCGCTCGAACTCCGAAGCCGAACGCAGAAAAATCAAAACCGGCAGCGTGAATTTACCTTTGCGAAGATCGGTTCCAAGCGTTTTGCCGGTCGCGCTCTCGGTGCCGACGAGATCGAGGCAATCATCGTAAATTTGATACGCCGTTCCAACTTGCATTCCGAAATTCCTGGACGCCTCGATCACTTTGGGATCGGCTTCGCTAATAAGGGCAGCCAATTCCGCGGCTGCGGAGAAAAGTGATCCCGTTTTCATTTCAACAATGCGCAAATAATCCTTGACCGTCAGAGTGAGATCGAACCGGCGCTGCGTCTGGATCATTTCTCCAGAGCAAACCGTCGCAGCTGTGCGCGCGATCGCGCGACTGATATCTGCGTTTTCGAAATTTGTGGACAACGTCAGCGCGTGCGCGAAGAGGCAATCGCCCAGTAAAACGCTGAGCGAATTTCCCCAGCGCGCGTTCACGGTCGGTTGGGCGCGACGCCGTTCTGCTTCGTCCATCACGTCGTCATGCACAAGCGTGGCGATGTGGATGAGTTCCACGATGACGGCAAGATCGACATGGTTTGAATTGATCTGGCCGGTAGCGCCGCCTGCCAGAAGAGCCAGAAGCGGGCGAAGACGTTTGCCGCGACTGCCCACCGCATAGACAACATAGCCTTCCAGCGCCGGATCAAATGCCGCCGCCTGTTGCGCGATGCGAGCCTCTACCTCTTCAAGATGCGGCTGCACCAGCCGCGCCACACGAGCCAGCGGACTGAGACCCACGATACCCGACCCAGCTGAGCGTGCAGAGACTTCCACGCCGTCGAGAATAGCGGGGCGGCTAGAGTAGAGCAAGCTTCTAGCTTGCATTAATAATGTGCATGTTCGCCGCGGCGACCGGCCGGGACGCACGCGCTACCTTTTTCGCAGCCAGTAATCGTCCCCGTATTTGCGGTGAGCTAATTCTCGCGCCCGATTCAAAATTCCTTCATTTATTTTGCGCTCAATGCAATTTGCCGACAGAGCCTTCGCAAAGCGGTCGGCCAAACCGTTGCCTAGATCAACGCCTTGAATGCTTCCCTGCTGTAACAATCCCAGCCGTGTCCGGCGTTGGGCCGAGCCGGCGACTTTACAATCATCAATCATAACGTCCGCGCGCACCGGGTTTGCAAAACAATATCTGTAGCGGCGGTCTATGACGGCCGAATTGATTCGGCTCCGACGCTCACAGAGCGCCGCTACAGTTGCAAGCTCTGCGGCTCGGCCATTTGTAGCCATCGCCTCACATAACGCGCGATGAATTTTTTCATAAAGCGACAGGGATGAGAGAGCAAAGACTGTATCACTGGCCGGAATTACAATCGAATAAGTGAGATCGTCTCCATGAAAAACGATGCCGCCGCCCGTCCAGCGGCGAACGAGATCGCGCTCAATCGAATAATCAGCGACATCGGCAAATTTTCCAAAGTATCCAAACGAAAGAGCAGGGGAGTGCCATTGATAAAAGCGAATTGATGGAACGGCTGCGTGCTCGAGCAGCGCTTCGTCGATGGCCATGTTCATTGCCGACGAGTGCGGGGCGTTGTCGTGGTAAATGTGAAGCGCGGTGAATAGCGGTGTTGTCATTCCGAGCGAAGCGAAGCGAAGTGGAGGAATCCCGTTGAGTTGTCTGAACGTTAGATCGCGGGATGTCTCGACTTCGCTCGACATGACAACTAGCTGTTAAGCTCGTCCAAAATCTTTTCCACCGCTTCGCTTGGCCGAGGATGTGCGGTGATCGGTCGGCCAATGCCGATATAATCTGTGCCTGCTTCCAGAGCCTCGCGCGGCGTCATGAACCGCTTTTGGTCGCCAGGTTCCGCCCAGCTCGGACGGATTCCCTGGACAGCGATTTTGATTTTGTCGCCAAATTCTGCGCGCAGCTTTTTGATTTCATGCGGGCTGGCTACGACTCCATCGATTCCTGCTTCGACACCCAATCTGGCGAGTCGCATAACTTGTTCGTCCATTTTGCCAGAGACGCCGATTTCGCGCAGCGTCTGTTCCGTTGCGCTTGTTAAAACAGTCACGCCCAGCAACAGCATGCTGTTTGCCCGAGCCGCGCTCGCGGCGGCGATCATTTCACTGCCACCGCTCAAATGAATGGTGAGCATGTGCACGCCAAGATTGTTCGCGGATTCAACTGCTCTGCCGACAGTGTTAGGAATATCGTAGAGCTTGATGTCGAGCCAAACTTTTGCACCGGTGGCAAGGACGGCGCGCACGATTTCCGGACCTTCCGCCGTGTAAAGTTGTAGTCCGATCTTGAAAAACGAAATCCGGTCGCGCAGCTCCTTAACGAGTTCGAGCGCTTTTTCTTTTGTCGCCACATCCAACGCGACGATGATTTTGTCAGCGGCGTTTGTCATTCCTGCATCCATTTGTCATGCCGAGCGGAATCGACACATCTCTCGATTTTCTCTGGCCAACAGCAAGAGATTCCTCGACTTCGCTCGGAATGACAGAACAAATTGTAAGTGATGAAAGTCCGCGCGCCTGCGAAAATCAATCTTTCGCTGAAAATCTTGGGTCGGCGCAGCGATGGGTTTCATGAAATTGAAACGCTCATCGCACCGATTTCGCTCTGTGACGACATCAAAATTGAGAGGACCGATAGCGCCGAGGGGTTCCAATTTGACTGCGACGATCCATCAGTGCCGACCGGCGATGACAATCTGATTGTCCGCGCGGCGAAGAGCTTCTTTGCCGCGACAAAGTTGAAGTCGTCGGTCTTGATCGAGCTTAAAAAGAGAATTCCACACGGGGCAGGTTTGGGTGGGGGAAGTAGCGATGCAGCTTCCGCTCTGCTCGCGTTGAACGAACTCTTCGGGACGAAATTGCCGCGTGGAGCGCTGGCAAAAATGGCGGAGACAATTGGTTCAGATGTTCCGTTTTTTATTTTCCAAGCGCCCGCGCTCTGCAAGGGACGCGGCGAATTGGTTACCGCGGTGAAGCTAAAAGGAAAACTCTCGCTCCTGCTATTGAAACCAGCTTTTGTGGTCTCAACAGCATGGGCGTACTCGCGCTGGCAACATTCTCGAGAAATTCCTGAGGTTCGTTATCAAGCGCAGGAATTCGCCGGTCAAACTTTCATGAACGATCTTGAGCGTCCCGTTTTCGAGAAGTTTGTTTTTCTCGCGGAACTTAAGATGTGGTTGCTTAATCAGCGGGAAGTAGCCACGGCGCTGATGTCCGGCTCTGGCTCAACTGTCTTTGCGCTGCTGAGCGAAAATGCAGATGCCAACGTGATCGCGAAGCGCGCAAAAACCGAACTCGATCCGGAATTGTGGACGTGTGCGACGCAGACACTGTAGAGGACGACGTTGTCGTCCCCGAAGGAAGCGGTCAGCTTCCGCTACAGATTTCTACAGATTTCTTGTCGCGATTATTCGCCGGCGCTGCGTTGCAACACAGCTCGCGCGTATTCGCGATTTAATTTCGCGATGAAACTGGCGCTGATCTCGGCGGGACAGACCGCCTCGCATTCGTAGGTGTTGGTGCAATTTCCAAAACCTTCCGCGTCCATCACCTGCACCATCTTAAGGACGCGACTTTCGCGTTCCGGATGTCCCTGCGGCAACAGCGCAAGATGCGAGACCTTCGCGGAAGTGAAGAGCATCGCGGAACCGTTGGGACAAGCCGCTGCGCACGCGCCGCAGCCGATGCAGGCTGCCGCTTCCATCGCCAGGTCAGCGTTGTGCTTGGCAACGGGAATCGAATTCGCTTCGGGCGCGGAGCCAGTGCGTGCGGAAATGAATCCGCCGGCTTGAACGATGCGATCCAGCGCACTGCGCTCGATCACCAAGTCCTTTACGATCGGGAACGATCCTACGCGGAAAGGCTCGACTGTGATCGTCGCGCCGTCACGAAACTTTCGCATGTAAAGCTCGCATACCGCGCCGGGATGATCGGGTCCGTGTGCTTCGCCGTTAATCGTGAGCGAGCAGGTGCCGCAAATTCCTTCGCGGCAATCGGACTCGAACGCGATTGGTTCATCGCCGCGCCCGAGCAGCGTTTCGTTCAGGATGTCTAGCATCTCGAGAAATGACGTGTTGGGCGAAATATCGAGCACCTCGTAATCGGCGAGTTTGCCGGGCGATTTCCTGTTGGGTTGGCGCCAGATTCTGAGCTTAAAGTTCATGAGGCGAATAGGACAAATGCGACTGATTTCCCGATTTGTTCCCTGCACTTAGGTGGGACATCATTTGTAACTGCGTTGCGTTAAATGGACCGTTTCGAAGCGTAACGGCTCGCGGTGCAATTTCGGCGGTTGCCCGTCGCCTCCGAATTCCCACGCGAACACCGCAGCGTGGCGTTCGTCGTCGCGGAGCGCCTCGCCATCGGAGGTCTGATGTTCCTCGCGAAAATGCGCGCCGGCAGATTCGTCGCGCTCAAGCGCGTCCTTGCACATCAGCTCGGCGAATTCGAGGAAATCGGCAACGCGTCCGGCACGTTCCAGCGACTGATTAAAATCCTCGTTCATGCCGAGCACGCGCACATCGCGCCAGAATTCTTGTCGCAGCTCAGGAATTTTTTGCAGCGCTTCGCGCAATCCCTTCTCGTGGCGCGACATTCCGCATTTCTCCCAGAGAAGAAGGCCGAGCTCTCGGTGGAACGAATCGAGCGAACGCGTGCCGTTGATCTTGAGGAGCCTGTCGATCTTGGCGCGGACATCTTGCTCTGCCTGCAAGAACTCGGGAGAATCCGGCGACGGCCTTTTTCCCATCTGGCTGGCGAGATAATTCGGCAGCGTGTTCGGCAATACAAAGTAACCATCAGCCAACCCTTGCATGAGCGCGCTGGCTCCAAGCCGGTTCGCGCCGTGATCGGAAAAATTGGCTTCGCCGATCACAAACAGACCCGGCACGTTACTCATCAGATCGTAATCGACCCAGAGACCGCCCATCGTGTAATGGACCGCCGGATAAATTCGCATCGGCACTTTATAGGCGTCTTCGCCGGTGATTTTTTCATAGACTTCGAACAAGTTTCCGTAGCGCTCGCGGATTGTTTCTTCGCCCAGTCTTTTGATCGCGTCGGCAAAGTCGAGATAGACACCGCGTCCGCCTGGGCCGACGCCCCGGCCTTCGTCGCAAACTTCCTTCGCTGCGCGCGATGAAATATCGCGCGGTGCAAGGTTGCCGTAGCTGGGATATTTTCGCTCGAGATAATAATCTCGATCTGCATCGTGGATTTCTCCCGGAGCTTTTTCGCGATCTTCCTTGCGTTTGGGTACCCACACGCGCCCATCATTCCGCAGCGACTCGGACATCAGCGTAAGCTTGGACTGATGTTCGCCGCTCACCGGAATGCAGGTCGGGTGAATTTGTGTGAAGGATGGATTGGCAAAAAGCGCGCCGCGTTTGTAAGCGCGGTACGTGGCGGTGACATTGGAGCCGCGCGCATTGGTCGAGAGATAATAGACGTTCCCATATCCGCCGCTGGCGAGGACGACCGCATCGGCCGCGTGTCTCTCGATGTTTCCCGATCGCAAGCTGCGAGTGATGATTCCCTTGGCTTGCCGGTCCACAATCACCAGATCGAGCATCTCTGTTTGCGGGAACATCCGCACTGTGCCGGCAGCGATTTGACGACAGAGCGCCTGATAACAACCGAGCAGAAGTTGCTGCCCAGTCTGGCCTCGCGCGTAAAAGGTCCGTGAAACCTGTGCGCCGCCAAAGGAACGATTTGCCAGATAGCCACTGTATTCGCGCGCAAACGGGACCCCTTGCGCCACGCATTGATCGATGATGTTGTTGGCGATTTCAGCAAGCCGATAAACATTTGCTTCGCGGGAACGAAAATCGCCGCCCTTGATGGTGTCATAGAACAACCGGTATACGCTGTCGCCGTCGTTCTGATAATTTTTCGCTGCGTTGATGCCTCCTTGCGCTGCAATCGAATGCGCGCGCCGCGGCGAATCCTGAAAACAAAAGCATTTCACCCGATATCCCAGCTCACCCAGAGTGGCCGCAGCTGACCCACCGGCCAGGCCGCTGCCCACCACAATGATCTCAAGCTTTCGCCGGTTGTTGGGACTCACTAAGCGCGAATGATCACGATGGCTGCGCCATTTCTGAGCGAGCGGTCCGGGTGGAATTTTTGCGTCGAACGACCCAATCATAATTGTTGTGCCGGCTTGATGAGCCCCAATAAAATGGCCACGGGAATGGAGGTGTAGCCGGCAAAGAGTAGCCACGCGAAAATTCTGCCGGCGAGTGCGAGACGCGGGGTCATTTTCTTGTCGTTCAATCCCAGCGATTGAAAAAAGCTCGATGAACCATGACTCAAGTGAAGTGCGAGCAAGAACAGCCCGAGCAAGTAAAAACCGGACACAAAATAATTTTGGAACCCGTAAACCATCATCGAATAGACATCGTAATGGCCGAGAGGATCAGGCTTGAGCAAGGCAAAGCGCGGATCGGTTTTGCGAAAGCTAAAATGCGCAAGGTGATAAGCGATAAACGCGAGTACGATCAGCCCGCTCATCACCATGTGACGCGATGCGAAGTCTGCTTTGACGTAGCGCTTGTCGATGTACGGCTCCGGCCGGGCACGCCGATTCTCAATCGCGAGCAGGATCGTCAAGTAAATGTGAAAGACAACCGCGATGAAAAGAAAAGCGCGAATCAGCCAAAGCAGGGGGCCAAGATCGTGCAAATGTTGAGAGTAACCATTGATCCAATCCGGCCCGATGAAAATCTGCAGGTTCCCGAGTAGATGTCCGATCACGAACAGGATTAAAATGACGCCGGTGATCGCGACGATGATCTTTTTTCCAACCGAGGAGCGATAAAAAACCGCGAAAATATTCGCCATGTGAAAGCTGCGCTGTCCGAGCGGCGCGCCTCTCAGATTATTAACGCTGCCTCGAGCGTCAAGCATCGCGCGCGCATCCGCGTCGTCCGCTTGGCGTGTGAGGGCCCAGGGGGTCCCCGAATAAGTAACCTTTCGCTTCGGCGTAGTTGAGCATATAATGGGCGGCCTCATGGCAAACAGGGAACAATCGCAGACGATTTCTCAGGAATTTCTTGCGTTTGAAGAGGAGCAGTCAACGCGCGCCGGCGAGTCCGCTGTCAGGGTTGGGCGCAGGGTTGGTTTCTGGTCGCATTTTCTCCACCACGAATGGGCCGCTGCCGCGCTTTACCTTATTCTGGACGTAGTGAGCTGGGTCGCGATCTACCGAATCGCAGGCTGGTTTAGGTACGACGCATTTTATGCCACGCCATTTCAATTCTTCATCATTAATCTGATTCAACTCGGCGTCATTGTGACAGCGCTTTACTTTGTCGGTGGCTACGATCGTACTGTAGAGAAGCTCACTCTCGGGTACGCTGCCGAACACATCCTTGCCGTCATCGCAGCGGGCCTTGTCAGCGCGATGCTGATTTATTCTGCGGCCACATTCGATCAGACGATGAAGCCGAGCCGTGGGGTGCTGCTGTTGAGCTTTGCAATTTTCCTGCCTGTATCGCTGGCTTACCGCCGGTGGATCCGGCAATATGTGGTGACAAGCAGCGCCGGCCGCTCGTTCCTGGTCATAGGCGGCGGCGCCAGGGCGGCGCGTTTTTATGAGGCTTACAAGAACTCACCGAACGGAGAGCCCCTTGAGTTTGTCGATGCGAACGAGAAGCGCGTGGGCCAGCCAATCGCGGGTAAAGGATCGCCGATTGTGCAAGGAAATCTCACAGCCAAGTTAAACAATCCCCGTTACAGTGGGATCATTCTTGCCGAACGAGCAAGTTCGCTGAGCATCGAACTGCTGGAGCGCCTCGTGCGTGCGCAGTTTCAGCAGACGCGCGTCTATACGCTGGAATCATTTTACGAAACGCACTGGCGTTATCTACCGCTGGGAATTGTCGATCCGTTCTGGCCGCTCCAGACTGGTTTCCAACTGGCTCGCATTTCTCCTTATCATTACTTGAAGCGGCTGTTCGATATCGTTGCCTCCGCTACGGCACTAGTCCTTTGCGCTCCGCTCTTCGTGCTTATTCCTCTGTTCATATGGATAGAGGATGGCAGTCCGATTTTCTTCCGGCAGGAACGCGTAGGCCGTGACAGCAGGCGATTCATGCTCTTCAAGTTCCGTACAATGCACCGACGGCCCGACGAACCGAACGAAGACATTTACACGCGCAAGGATGATCGTCGCGTGACCTCGGTGGGGCGATGGCTAAGGAAGCTTCGGCTCGATGAGCTACCGCAACTTTGGAATGCACTCAAAGGCGACATCAGCCTGATCGGGCCGCGCCCGGAGTGGAGCAAGTGCGCTGAACGTTATGAGCAAACCATCCCGTTTTATCATTTTAGGCATTTGGTCAAACCGGGGATCACCGGTTGGGCGCAAGTTAATTATCCCTACGGCGAGAGCGACGAGGACGCAGTGGAGAAGCTCAAGTACGACCTCTATTACATCCGGCATTACTCACTGAAACTGGATGCGATGATCGTGTTAAAAACCTTATACACCATGCTGTTTGGCAAAGGGCGCTGATAAGGGTGATTAGAAATCAGCTCGGCGTTTTCGCCTGTGATCTCTCATATTTGTCGCGCCTCATCCCGCTGGATTTTTTTTACTGCCCTTATCTACGCCCCGTGGGCGTACGGCGCGACAACATCGACGAGCATCCAAGTAACCAATTGGATCTTGCTGGCTGCCCTCGTCCTTTGGGCCGTTGAGTTGCTTGTTAGTAGGCGAACCCCGCGATTTCCGCGGCTCCTACTTCTTTTGGTCGTGGCTTTGGTCTGTGTGGGCGGCTGGATGGTTCTCAACGCCAAGTCGATCTACGACTCAGATTTTTCTGTTTTCGTCCCGCTACGCAACTTCGCTTCGCCTTTGGCCGGCTCCGTTGATTACACGATCAGCGCGGCGTGGATGATTCGAGGCGCGTTGCTGCTGGGCACAATCTTATTTGTTTCGGAGCTTTCGCAGAGCAACCGATGGTTGCTCCGCTTGTGGTATGTGATTGGTTTGGTTGCCGGCTCGATCGCGTCTTTGGGCTTGCTCCAGAAAGCGACCGGTGCGCAGATGATCTTTTGGCAACCGCCACCACCACCGCAGTTTTGGGTTCACACTTTTTTTGCGACCTATTATTACCACGGTAATGCCGGTGCATTTTTGAATCTGGTGTGGCCATTGAGTGCCGGGCTTGTTATCCGGGCCTTTAGCAAACGATCTCATCCCGGCATGCGCGCCACGTGGATAAGCCTTTTTATCCTGACGATCGCCGGGGTGCTGGCGAATACCTCGCGCATGGCTCAGCTACTAGCTGCCGCCTTGCTGCTTGCGATCTGCCTGCAATTCGGGTCAGGGCTTGTGCGAAAACTGTCGGGCACGGAGAAAAGCGTCGCCTTGGCAGGCGCTCTTGCGATTGTTTTGGCGCTGGTCGCGCTTGCTCAGGCGACTCATTTGGAGCAACCACTGAACCGCTGGCAGTCAGAGGGCGACAGAATTTCTAACGATGCCCGCTGGAAGGCTTCCCGCGTGGCAATGGGCGCGCTGCCTGAAGTCGGATTTTTCGGATTTGGGCCAGGAACATTTCGCGTTGTATTTCCAGGCTACAACATCGAAGCGGTCAACCAAGCCCCAGGAGGTTGGAGATTCTTGCACGAGGATTACCTACAGACTCTGATGGAATGGGGCTGGATGGGAAGCATTCTGTGGGCGTTGCTCTTTTTCGGAGCAATAGCAATCGGGATTCGGAGTTACAACAAGCATGCAAGGCGAGACTGGGCGCCGCGGCGACGCGTGCTGCAGCCTTTAATTATCATAGCACTCGTAGGAGTGGCGCTGCACGCGCTGGTCGATTTCCCGTTTCAAGTCGAATCGATCCAGGTGTACGTGGCAACCTATCTGGGTATTTGCTGGGGAAGCCCCTTGTGGCGTGAGAAGTCAGAAGCAAGGAGGCGGCGGTCAGACAGCTGGGACACGTCAGATGTCACCATTACTCTCCATTAGCTTCTTGATCGACCTTAGATCTGGATCGGTAACGGTAGCTGCGAGAATACGCGCCTTCTTCCTTACCGTAGTCATGCGAAGCATAGTAATAGTAATAGCCAACTCCGCGGCTCCGCCGTAATCGATTCAGGACCAGACCAGCCGGCCGAATTCCCGACTTTGCCAATAAGGAAATTGCGCGACGCACCGCAAGCCGCGGTGTCTTTGCTGCTCGAACAACGATGCAAACCGTCTGCGCGTGTGGAGTCATGAGCAAAGTATCACTGACCGCCAGGATGGGTGCGCTATCGACCACCACCCGATCAAAGAGTTTTGCAGCTTCATTAATCAGCTGGCCGAAGAATGGCCCGGCAAGGATCTCAGCCGGATTGGGCGCGCGTCGTCCACCTGCAAGAACGGAAAGCTGGCCTCCCGTGGCGGCGAGGATTTCCCCTGTCAGCTCAATGTCTTCGTCGACTAGCTGAATTTCTCCCGGGGGAATCTGGCGCGCTGCCGAGGCTACATCCGCCTCACCCACCAGGCAATCCGTCACTCCCGGCGGGTTGTCTTCACCCGAATTATTTCGCGTATTCGGGAAGCGGAAAATCTTGTGCATGTTTGGCCGGCGCAGGTCGCCGTCGACAAGAAGGACGCGATAGCCCTGTTGAGCCAACGCCAGCGAAAAATTGGCGCTGGTGAAACTCTTTCCTTCGCCGGGCAGAGCACTGGTGAAAAGTGAAACCTTGCGCTCTACTTCCGGGCCTAACAAGGAAAGTGCTGCACGTAAATTACGGAATGCTTCGGCCGCCGGGCTTTCAGGCGTTTCCACGACCACGCGGTAGTTCGAATTTCCCAAAACTTTGCTCCGGCGTTTTAGCTTGGAAACAGGGCCTTCCTCGGTTGTTTCGGGAACAGCTGCAAAAACAGGCAATCCAAGCGTACTTTCTGCCTGATCCACAGTCTTTATGGATCGATCCAGTGCATCGGCACCAAAAACGAAGGCCAGTCCAACAGCCAGGCCCGCAAGCAGTCCCCAAACGATCGTTTTTGTCGGACGCGGGCTCACAGGCGAACTTGGGAGTGGGGAATGTTCGATGACACTGACTGCATTCGTCTTCACGTCTTTTGTTAAGTTTGTCTCTTTTATCTGGCGAAGGACGCTTTCGTACAGCGCACGATCGGTTTCAGCTTGCCGGGCCAATTCCTGATAGCCGATCGCTGTGCGGTTGAGATTGACTGCGAGGCCCTGCTGGTCTTGCAGCGCTTGTTGCAAGCTGGCCTCGGTGGCTTTCATTTGTTGGATGGCGTTACGCAGAATCGGGGGTTGCTCCAATACCGCTTGGCGAAGTTTTTCTTTGGCCTCGGCCAGTGAAGCCTTTGCCTGAATCATTTTGGGATGCTTGTCCTTGTATCGTAGCGCGTAGGTGGTGATCGTCGCTTCCATCTGAGTAACGCTGCGCCGCGCTTCAGTCACCAGTCCGGCGGCAGAGATACTTGGAATCGCGAGCAGTGCGTCAACGTTGTTGCCAACTCGCTCAACTTGCTGAAGCTCGCCTTCGAGCTTGATCTGATCGGACTTTGCTGCCGTCAATTTGCCGTTTATATCTTGTAGGTTGTCCTCCACCAAGCCGCCGCGAGATCCGCCAGCGCCGGCGCCAGATCCCGCCTGTGAGCCTGTCGCGGCCGTGCCGCCGCCAAGTTGCAACGCATCTGGATTTTTCGCCTTATATTCGGCGACGGCCGCCTCGCTTTTTTGCAGGTTCGCCTTCAGCCGTTGCTCTTCCTCCAGCAAATAACGCAATGCGTCCTCGCTGAACGAAGCGCGCTGCTCGATCGAGCTGCGGATGTACTCGCGACCGATTGCTTCGGCCAGACGCTGTGCCATGGCTGGATCGGGGTGCGTTACGTATAAATCGATCAAGCGTGTCCCGCGCCGGATTACGGGTTTGACCATGCCGACCATCGCTCGCCCCAATCCTTCTTCGAGGGGCGTAAATATTGCGACACCAGTCGCACTCTTGGGCTTGCTCGCAGCCTGCGAGGGATCGCTGGGCTGCGCCGAACTGGAAGATTTATCGGTCACGATACTTTGACCCAAAAGCGCGCGTCCACCGTCTTCCACCAGTCCTTCCGAACGCACGACTCGGGAAAGAAGCGTTTGGTTGGTTAGATTTTGTTCGATGGTTCGCAGTGCTTCCTGGCTGGCCAGAAACGCAGAGCGCATGCGAGCCGCATCGTCCGAAGCGATGATAGTCGGCTCTTGGAAATCCACTTCCAGGACTGTGTGTCCCTGATAAAGTTTCGGCGTTCGTGCGAGGTAACCCAGCGCTAGAAAAAGGCCGGCCAGAACGCAGATTGCAACGATCCAAATACGTTCGACGAAAGAATGCCAGTAACGCCGAAAATCAAACGCCTGTAGTCCCTCGGCGTAATACCCGGTTAAAGAAACGGCTGGTTTCTCGGAATTTGTGGGAACGTTCGTTCCCCTCACAGAGTAGGCAGGGTCAATCACGGCAAATATTGGCTCGAAGCTTACACTCAAGCAGTGCGCTCGGAAAGGCGAAGGCGCAAAATTTTCAGCTAAAAAATACTTTCGCCCACGGTAATGGTATCGCCGGGCTCGACAAGAAAACCTCCGCCACTCCCCTTCGTGAAGCGCTTGGCATTCACTTTGAAGATTTGATCGCCACTCGTTTTTTGTCGTCGCACAGTAATTCTTTCCGGCGCAGCGATGCGCGTATATCCGCCGGCCATGGCGACCGCCTCCAGCAGGTCGATACCGCCCGGATTACTTTCGGGCATTTCGTAACTGCCGGGCCGAGCTACCTGGCCCAATATGGAAAAACGCCGTTTTGCATAGCTTAGGAGCACAACATTGATCTTTGGGTTGACCAGATAATCGCGACCGTACAACTCTGTGAGTCTTGAGGCTACCTGAGTCAGGGTCAGTCCCGCCAAATGGATCGAACCCAGCAATGGCACGCTCAAATTGCCTTCGGGGTTCAATCGTCCGTTTGTACGCAAATCCTCCTCGCCGAAGACCTCGACACCCACTTGATCGTTCGGACTCAAAATGTAACCGGACGGCGCACTCGCTCCGCCACTGAAGCCAGAAGATGAAACAGCCGCTGGCGGGGTAGAGATCGATGTAATCGGCCGAGACGACCCGCTGGTTGTGGGCGCGATTTGGGCTGACAGAAAGCCTGGCAGCAATCCGAACGCAACTACAATCGGCAAGCAACACCCACGCATCCCAGTTCGCAAACGACTGAATCCCGTTTAAAACCTGACCGTCGCCCTAACACCGACCTGATTATCATCGAAACTGAAGGAATCGTTATTATTACTGATGTCCTCGCGGTGCAGGTAATAGACCCCGGCGCTCAACCACCTGGTAATCAACACGTCAAGCGACGGCTCGACAAACCAGTAATCATCATTCCGTGTCGCACTGACATCGCGGTCAGTGGCGATGTAGTCTGAATTTTCATAGCCGGCGCCCAACCCAAAATAAAACCGCCGAAACAAACGCTGCTGAAACCGGCCCATAACGTATGTGCCACCGAAATCCTGATTAGCGAGGTACCCGGAATTGTAGATCCGCCGGCCAGCTGCGAACGTGATAGTGGTCCCGCTGAAGGGAGTATAAATCGACCCGACTTCAAACACCGGCGAGGTGTACGTGCCGCGGTTGCCGTCGAACTGGCGGAACTCAACACCTGCCGAAGCATACAAGAAAAACTTGCTTGTCACCTCATAATTGAGGCGCGCGTTCACCTGTTCAAAAGTTTGATTGGCAGTCGGATCGTCCACCCAATCGTACCCGAAGGTGCCGCCAATGCCGACCGACACCTTTGGCAGCCAACTATAGTAAACATACAGCCCGGTGGAGATCATATAGTCGCTGATGTGATCGGGATAGAAGTAGATCGAGGAATCGAACTCACCTTGCAGAAATACTTTCCCGGTTAGCTGATAATCTGCCCGTGCGCGCGTGTTAAAGATGTTGACTCGCGTACGCCCGCCCGCATCGGTGTTTGCCCACAGTCCTGTCGTATCGAAGAAGCTGTTGAAGTTTGCCGATTCCAGTAGCGCGATATCCTCGGCCAAAGTAAACGTCCATCGGCCAGAACTGTACCCGCCCTCGAGGTGAATCACCTGGTCAAACGCGTTTTGATCTGAGTGATCTACATACAAAATACCGCTCGGCATGTAGTCCAGCCGGAGATAGCTCTTGTTGCGCCCCTCGATATCGCCCACTCCAATGGTGATCCAGGGTTCAATCGCAAAATAATAATCTGAAACCTTATTGGTATGGGTGAGATAGATGTTGTCATCCCACACACCTCGCACTGTCAGCCCGAATTTGTAGTAAATGCGCCGCGGTTCGCCTGATTCAATCGGTTCGCCACCTGGAAATACGCCGTTCGGACCCGTCGCTACCGGAGCCGGAACAACAGTCGTGTACCCTCCAGTGTAGTTCATTGACGACGACAGCGACTGGCGTGAGGCCGGGAACGCCTCCTCGGAAGACGGCAACGACGCCGCTGGCGAGGGCAATGGCTCAACCGGAGCGGAGGGTAAGGATTCAGGTACAGCCGGCAATGCCTCGGCTAAAGTAGACGGCGGCGGTTCCACTGATGAGGCCGGCGGCTCAGCCAGCGAAGGCAGGATGTCTGGCTCAATCGACTCCTGCGCTTGCGCAGCAAGAACAGCCACAAAGAAGATACTCGCCACGAACGCGACGATGGGACGGCCGCTAGGCCAGGCACCGGCGGTGCGAAGCGGAAATGCAGCAAAACGGTGAACGGTCAAGGCATAACCCAGGCACATTTGCGGCGAGAGTAGATTGCTGCCGGAAAGCCGTCAATCAAAAAATATTAAAAAATCACTTAAATGAAAAGCCACATGTTCAAGCTGTTGTGTCGTTGTCCATGTGTGGCGCCGCCGCCGGTTCGACTGCAAATTTGCTTTGGGATTGTTCGCATAAGATTTTAGCAGATAGGTAAGACGACGCTTGAATCCTCCAGCAATATGTCAGAGGCGGAAAAAACGCTGACGATTAACGAGATTTATCACTCAATCCAGGGAGAAAGCACCTGGGTGGGGGCGCCGTGTGTGTTCGTGCGGCTGACCTTTTGCGATCTTCGCTGCACCTATTGCGACACGGAGTACGCATTTTACGAAGGGAAAAAGCAAACATTGAGAGAGATCGTCGAAGCAGTGGCGACGTTTCGCTGTCCGCTCGTCGAAATCACCGGGGGCGAACCTTTGTTGCAGAAGAACGTGCTTCCGTTGATGTCGATGCTGTGCGACGCGGACTGCGCGGTTCTGCTGGAAACTAGCGGCGCGCACGATATCTCCAAAGTCGATCCGCGCGTTCATCGGATCATGGATTTAAAAACGCCGGGCAGCGGCGAAGTGGACAAAAATCTTTGGTCCAACATCGACCATCTTTCGCTCCGCGACGAAGTGAAATTCGTAATGGGATCGCGCGAAGATTACGAATGGTCACGCGATAAAGTGGAGCGTTACGATCTTGCCTCGCGTTGTCATGCCGTGCTGTTCTCACCGATTTTCGGCAGGATCGATCCCCGTCAGATTGTCGAATGGATGTTGTCGGACAAACTCAGCGTTCGGTTTCAACTTCAGATGCACAAATTCATCTGGAGTCCGGCACAGCGCGGAGTCTGAATCCATGCGCGCGCGGCCTGTGCTGTCATCCTGAGCGGAGCGAAGAATCTCACCATGGATGATACGTCACGCAGAGTAGCTCATCGACCTTCCGAGTCTATGGGCGGTGCCTCCCTTCGTTCGGGATGACAACGCGGGTAAAGCAATGGTATTTTCCCAATCATGCGTGCGCGGCTGACGAAAGATTTCACTTTCGAAGCAGCGCAGACTTTGCCCAACGTGCCGGAGGGACACAAATGCCGGGGGTTACATGGGCACAGTTTCAGGGTCGAAGTTTCGATCGAAGGCGACGTCGACCCCCAAGCAGGTTGGGTTTACGACCACGCGGTGATCAGCGACGCGATGAAACCGCTGCTGAAAATGCTCGACCACAAGTATCTCAACGACATCGAAGGCTTGGACAACCCGACGATTGAAAAAATGGCCGAATGGTTCTGGAAGAAGTTGGAACCTCAATGTCCCGGTCTCTGCGAGGTCGTCGTGCACGAAACACCGACAGCGCGCTGCGTATATCGCGGCAAATAGCAAGGAACGACGGTATGGGCAGCTGTCGTTCCCCGAACTTACAACTCGATGGCGTAACGCTTCATTTTGTTATAGAGCGTGGGACGCTGGATGCCGAGAAGTTCGGCCGCCTTTTTCTTGTTACCGCGGCACTCTGCGAGCGCCTGAAGAATGGCGGTTCGCTCGAGGTTGTCGAGAGTTTGTACGCCGCTGCGCGGTAATGCGCTGCGCTCGGCTTGTTGCAGCTCGGGAGGCAACTGTATTTCTGTCGGGAGCTCTTTTACACCGATTATGTCCTCTCGCGCCAGCACGACCGCGTATTCAATTGCGTTTTGCAATTCGCGAACATTTCCCGGCCAGGAGTAATCCAATAGCTTTTGAAACGCGTCTGGCGAAACCTCCGGTTCCGGTTTGCCGAGTTGTTGCGAAAATTGTTTCACGAATTGCGCGATCAGCGGCGGGATGTCCTCCTTTCGTTTCCGAAGCGGGGGCACTTCAATTTGAAACGTGTTTAGCCGGTAATACAAATCGGAGCGCAACCGGTTCTCCGCGAGCGCTTGGGGAATCGGCCGATTAGTCGAAGCGATCGCGCGGAAGTCTGCTTTCATTATTTGCGTGCTGCCAAGCGGCCGATACTCGCGCTCCTGGAGCACGCGCAAGAAACGCGTCTGCAGATCTGCTGGCATATCGGATATTTCATCGAGAAAAAGCGTGCCACCGTCTGCCGATCCGATCATTCCCGGAAAATCCTGCATCGCTCCCGTGAACGCTCCTTTCACATAACCGAAAAGTTCTCCCTCGATCATCGTTTGAGGGAATGCCGCACAATTCAGCTTCACCACTGGTTGTCCCGCGCGCCGACTCCGAGCGTGAATCGCGTTGGCGATCACTTCCTTGCCCACACCGCTTTCACCCACGATCAGAACGTTGGCATCCGAAGGCGCCATCGCATCGATCAATTCGTCGATTTCCTGCATCGGTTTGCTCTTGAAAATCGGCGCGGGTCGCGCCTCCGCGATCTCGAGGCGCTTTTCGAGTTGCTGTGTTTTCTCCCGGAGTTCTTTCGCTTCCCGCAAGAGGAATTGTGTTTCCAATGCCTTCTCCACCAAACTGAGCAGTTCCTCGGGCGCGTACGGCTTGCTAATGAAATGGTAAGCGCCGCGTTTGATCGATTCGATGGCGTTGTGCAACGAGTCGTGCGCTGTCAGGATAATTACCTGCACTTTGGGCAACTCGCTCTTGATGCGCTCAAGCATTTCTAATCCATCGGCGTCGGGCAGGCGGAGATCGAGCAATACGAGCGATGGGGATTTTGTTTTCAGCACCTTGAGTCCTTGCGTGGCGGTGGGCGCGGTCTCCACTTGATAACCATGCCGCTTCAGCAGCGCCTCGAGCGTCATCAACACTGGCCGCTCGTCATCGATGATCAGGACACCGTGATTTTCTGTTTTCATTCAATTGCGCTGGTCGTCCTACGCACGACCAGTGGGCTCCAGTCGCTTAAACGGTAAGAAACGATCGACGTTTCAAGCTTAATCAGAGGCCTCTCTTGCCAAGGGAAGCGTAAGCGTCGTGGTGAGCGTTGAAACGTTCGGATGATATTGAGCATGCAATTTGCCGCCGTGCGCCTCTACGATAGCGCGGACGCGATTCAGACCAAGGCCATAATGGCGCTGAGTGATTTTCCGAATCGGTTCGCGCCCCCAATCTTGCGTGGGTAGCTCAAAACGGTCCTTTGGTTCAAGGAGAGTAAAGAGGAACCGGTTGTTGTCGATTTTGGCGGTCGCCAGAAGCCGGCCTTTGCCACGATCATGCCGGAAAGCATTGGCGAAAAGCTCGCTAAATACTTCCTGCAACAGTTGCGGATCAACGTTCAACATCGCGTGGCCAGGCTGAATCTCCCAGGTGATGTCGGTGTTTTGCTTTGGGAAATCGTCGTCAATTTTCCTGCGCAGGTCTTCCATGAAATCGGTTGCCCGGTAGGAAATCAGATTGGGTTTAACCTCTTCGACGTCTCTCGAAAGGCGTCGTAAAGTCGAGGCCAGCCCTGAGACCATTTCACGCAAACGTTTGATCTCACCCTGAAGTTCTTCGTTCTTCTCCAGCTCAGCGATGTAAGCGGACTGCAATTCGATCGCGTTTAAATCGTTGCGCAGATCATGACTGAGTTGCCCGATAAAACGGACTGTGTCGCTCCATGAGATGCTGGGAGAATCTTTTGGAGCC
>QHMS01000124.1 GCA_003217895.1 Verrucomicrobiota bacterium | reverse complement strand
CTTGTGTGCGCTCACTTCCGCGGCGCTCATTCTTGTCCTGTGGTGGAAACGATCGCGCCTCCACGCCCAGCAGAGGCAGCCCGGCGTGGCTTACTTCGCGTTGATGACGTTTGGCCTTTTGATGATCACGCTCACCGGTCATCTCGGCGGAATCCTCAGCGGCGTCGAATCGCCGTGAGATACATTTTGTCGCTCAGCTTGTGGCCAGGCGAGCTTCGGGCCGGAAACGAATGACGGCGATAAGTGCGAGAACTGCGGAAATCGCAAGGACTCCCAGCTGCGTAAGTTTGAATGGAGATTCCGTCTGTGTTGGAGCCAGCGCATGCAGGACCGGTACTTTTTCAAATAACTGCACGACCAATACAAACAAGTTGAAGTAGAGACATATCACCGCACCGATCACGTAGATCCAGCGCCATGCTCCGGCCAGATGTCTGGAACAGCGCGCGAGAATCGTAATCGCGAGAAACGGGAGGGAAATAATTCCGAGACCGATGGCGGGCGTGAAACCGTGAAACGGAAAAAAGAATCCGGTGACCGTTGTTAAAACGGCCGTGGTCAGAAACCATTTCGTCCAGCCATCGAGCCGCTTGCCGGCAATCATTCCAAACAAAACGAGAATACCTGTGAAGATTGCCACGAGACTGATGAGCGTGTGAACGATTGTGTAGATCTGCAGGATCATGGGGTTTCTCCCTCTATTGGATCGCGAACTCCGATTTTCATGACCGGATCTCGAGCGCAACGATTTTGTCGCTCCCAAGCGTAAAGACGAACTCGAGTTCGATAGGACTTCCAGGAAAGTTTCCGGTCAGGCGGTTCGTGACGACGATTTTGCCCTCTTTCTCAACCAAGGTCAGAGGAAAGACAGTGTGCTGATATTTCCTTTTTGTTTCAGCCTTCCATCGTTTGATCGCGACCAGACCTTCGTGCGTTTCACCTTCATCTCGCACGACCGCGTTTTCAGCTAAGCATTGGTCGAACAAATTCGCGTCGCCGCTGTTTTCGGCCGCGATGTAAATCGC
Source organism: Verrucomicrobiota bacterium (assembly GCA_003217895.1). Classification (GTDB taxonomy): domain Bacteria; phylum Verrucomicrobiota; class Verrucomicrobiia; order Chthoniobacterales; family UBA10450; genus Udaeobacter. Next base: position 6,875 of record QHMS01000124.1, on the reverse strand, counting down.
GATCGGCTTGGGAAGATTCTCGATCATGAAGCTTTTCAGCTGTGCTCCACAAGCGCCGGCGATTTCGTTGACTCCCTTTTTTGTGTCTCCGCCGCCGCCTTTCGGCCAGCGAAGAGTCGCTCGATGACATAAAACGTGACAGGGATCAGAAAGATCGCGATGGCCGATGCGGCGATCATTCCACCGATGACGGTTGAGCCAAGCACGCGCCGGGCGACAGCACCCGAGCCGCTGGCAAACCAAAGCGGCAGACATCCGAAGATAAATGCGAACGAAGTCATGAGGATCGGTCGCAAGCGCAAACGCGCGCCCTCAAGCGCGGCGTCGACGAGTGGTTTGCCTTTTTCGTATTCGTCCTTGGCGAATTCGACGATAAGGATCGCGTTTTTAGCGGCCAGTCCGATTAGCATGATCAGACCGATTTGCGCGTAGATGTTGTTCTGCATCCCGCGCAGCCAAAGCGTCGCGAACGCGCCGAACACCGCGACAGGCGTGCCGAGCAGCACACTGAATGGCAACGACCAGCTTTCGTACAGCGCAGCCAGGATCAAGAAAACGAAAATAAGCGACATTCCGAACACCACAGTGGGAGATACGCCTTGCTGCGCCTTTTTCTCCTGAAATGAGATGCCGAGATAATCATAACCCATTTCTTTCGGCATCGTTTGCCGGAACGTTTCTTCGAGTGCGTTCATCGCTTGCAGCGAGCTGTAGCCGGGCGCAGCTGCGCCATTAATCTGGGCGGAACGATACTCGTTATAACGCAAAGTGAATTCCGGGCCGGCGATGTTCTCGATTGTGGAAATGGCGTCGAGGGGAACCGAATCACCGTTCGCGTTGCGGACAAAAAATTGGCCCACGTTCTTCGCGTCGGTGCGGTAATCGCCTTCCGCCTCTATATACACCTGCCAGGTGCGGCCGAAGCGGTTGAAATAATTCACGAAGAACCCGCCCATGAACGTCTGGAGCGTCTGATAAACCGAGGTGAGATCGATTCCCTGCTTGATCACTTTGTCCCGATCGACCTTCACGAAGACCTGCGGAACGTTGGGCAAAAATGTGGTGATCAGTCCGCTGAGCTCGGGTCGTTTGCGAGCCGCGTCGAGAAAGGTCTTCAGATTTTGCGAAAGAAAGGAGACATCTTTGCCCGCGCGATCTTCCAAAATGAAAGCGAACCCACCGGACGTTCCGACGCCGGGGATTGCCGGCGGCGGAAACGCGAACCCGATGCCTTCACTGAGACCGGCGAGTTGCTTGTTAATGTTCGCTTTGATCGCTTGATATTTTTCCTCCGGTTTCGTTCGCTCACTCCACGGTTTGAACCAGACAAAGAAAAATGCGCTGTAGGTATTTTGGGCGAGACTGAGCAAACTGAATCCGATGACGCTGGTGGTGTATTGCACGCCGGGCGTCTTGCTTAGAAAATCTTCAATCTTGCGGCACGCTTGATCCGTACGTTCGAGCGAAGCAGCGTCGGGCAATTGAAGCTGAATGAAAACATAGCCCTGGTCTTCTTCCGGCAAAAAGCTGCTTGGCAATCGGGCACCAAAAAAACCCGCGCCGACGGCGAGAACAGCGAGCAGCGCGAAGCTGAGAAAAGTTTTCCGAATCGCTAGACGCGACCAGTTCACGTAGCGGTGCGTGGCGCTGCCGAAGACCCGATTGAAGCGATCGTAAAACCAACCGAGTGGCCCGCGTGCTTTCTTGCGGGGCCGCAGCAATAGCGCCGACAGCGCAGGCACGAGCGCGATGCCGATCACCGGCCCGGAAACTTCGCGCATCGCCTGGATCGTTGCCTCGCGCGGCGCCATGCCTTCTTCGATGTGTCGCTCGACGGCTTCGACAACGACGATGGCGTCGTCCACGACGAGACCGATCGCCAGCACCAACCCGAAAAGTGAGAGCGTGTTGATCGAGAAACCAAATAACGGGAACAGCACGAACGTGCCGACCAAAGACACTGGCACCGCGCACAACGGAATGAGCGTGGCGCGCCAGCCTTGCAAAAACACGAACACAACGATGACGACGAGCGCGAGCGCCTCGAATAACGTTTTAACAATGTCGCGCAGTCCTTCAGTCACCGAGAGTGTTTGGTCGAGCCCGACGGCGTAATCCATGTCGGCCGGGAAACGCTGCTTTGCTTCGGCCATCAATTTGCGCACACCTTGCGCTGCTTTCACCGCGTTGCTTCCCGGCAGCTGATAACAAGCGAGAACGGCTGCTGGCTGTCCATTGAGTCGGCCTTTTAGATTGTAGGTTTGCGCGCCAAGATCGATCCGCGCGATATCTTTCACGCGCACAAATGACCCGTCTGGATTCGCTCGAACGACAATCTCGCCGAATTCCTCCGGTGTTTGCAATCGTCCCTGCGCGCGGACCGTGTAGGTAAATTTTTGTCCGCTCGGGATCGGTTCACTCCCGACCTGTCCGGCGGGATTCACGTTGTTCTGCTTCTGCACCGCACTAATGATGTCGGGCACGGTGATACCGAGCTTCGCGAGCTGGTCGGGTTTTACCCAAAGCCGCATCGCGTACTGACCCGCGCCAAACACCTGCACGTTCGAGATGCCGGGCACGCGTGTGAGCTGATCGACCAGATTGATGTAGCCGTAGTTGGCGAGGAAAATTCCGTCGTAGGTGCCTTTCGGCGAATAAAGATCGATGAGCATCAACGGCGCAGTTGTCGCTTTTTGGACGGTCACGCCGTAGTTGTTCACGTCCTGCGGCAATTGCGATTGCGCCTGCGACACGCGCAACTGCGCGAGGATTTGATCGACATTCGCATCCGTGGCGACATCGAAATTGACGATCATTCGCATGTCGCCCGTGTTGGCGTTGATCGAATACATGTAATTCATGTTGTCCACGCCACTCATCTGCTGCTCGATCGGCGCGGCGACGGATTGCTCGATGGTCAGCGCGTCCGCGCCGGTGTAATGGGTGCGTACCTGAACTTCCGGCGGCGCAATTTGCGGATACTGCGCGATTGGCAACGCCAGAATGCAGACGCCACCAACGAGCGTCATCAGGATCGCAATGACGATTGCGACAATCGGCCGCCTAACGAAAAACTCCGACATTGTTTATCAGGGACTCTTTTGCGCGGGCGAACTGTCCGAAGCGACTTGCTGTTGCGCTGGCGGCGTCCATTCTTTCACTGTCACGGTTGCGCCTTCGCGCGCTTTTTGCACACCTTGCACAACGACGCGGTCGCCGGGTTTCAAACCATCAGTCACTTGCCACAAAGGACCGATGCGTTCGCCCGTTTTTACGGGACGAATACTGACCTTATTGTCTTGATCGACAACGGCGACTTGGAAATTGCCCTGCAATTCGGTCACAGCTTCCTGTGGAACGACGAGCGCATTGTGCACCGTGTCCGGGACGAACCGCACTTTCCCAAATTGCCCCGGCCGCAAAGTGGCCCCTGGATTTGGAAACGTTACGTAGTAACGGATCGAACCTGTTTTTGGGTCGAGGTTTCGATCTAGAGCGTAAAACTTTCCTTTTCTCGGATAGACAGTGCCGCTGCCGAGAATCAAATCGAAGTCGATGCGTTTGAGGAGAGCTTGGCGTTGCTCTGCATCTGGGTAGCGCGCAAAGAAATCCGTGAACGCACCTTCGCCCACCGTTACGATGGCTTTGATCGGATCGATCTGCGACACCGTCGTGAGCGGAGTCGTTGATGCCGGACCAACAAGATCGCCCACTTGATTATTGGCGAACCCGGCCAGCCCATCGATCGGTGCAGTGATTTTGGTATAACCTAGATTGAGCTCAGCCTGTTTCACCGCTGCTTGGTCTGCTTCCACATTTGCTCTGGTTGAGCCGGCGGCTGCAACGGCTGTATCTCGCTCCTGGTCGCTGATTACTTTTCTATTAAACAAATCGATGGCGCGTTTTTCGTCCGCGTCTGCTTTGACCTGGTTGGCTTGGTCTTTTGCCAAAGTGCCCTTCGCTTGTGCTAGTGCAGCCTCAAACGGCCGCGGATCGATTTGAAAAAGGAGATCGCCTTTTTTGACGACGCTCCCTTCCTGATAATCGCGCGAAACGATGTAACCCTGCACTTGCGCGTTGATGTTCGCGTTAATGAAACCGTCGAGCGTCGCGACGCGTTCCAAGACGCGCGGCACGTCGCGGGGCTGAACCGTGGTTACAAGCACTTCCGGCGCATCCGGCGCGACCTGAGCCGGCTTGCGCGAACAAGCTGTCGAAAATGAGATCGAAATCAGAAGACCGGCGAGAGCAATAAGCCGTTTCATGATCTGTTATCTCTGATGACGATCTGAAATGTCCAGTGTAGATGCGGTAGAAACTAGTCTTCTTTTTTACGGACACCGCAAGGAGCGCGACCCAAACCCTTTCAAGAAGGGGCCCTTTCGTTGATTCAGTTTTTAATGAACGCGAGCAGATCTGCGTTGATCGTGTCGGCTTGCGTCGTGGGCATGCCGTGCGGGAAACCCTTGTAGGTTTTCAGTGTGCTATTCTTCAGCAACGTTGCCGACAGCGGTGCTGAATCGGCATAAGGTACGATCTGGTCGTCGTCGCCGTGCATCACCAAGACTGGGACCGTGATCTTCTTCAAGTCTTCGGTAAAGTCCGTCTGAGAGAAAGCTACGATGCCGTCATAATGAGCCTTGGCCCCGCCCATCATACCTTGACGCCACCAGTTCCAGATCACGGCTTCCAATTTCTTCGCGCCGGGCCGGTCAAACCCATAGAACGGTCCGGAGGCTAGATCATAATAGAACTTAGTGCGGCTGGCGGCGAGCTGCGCCTGAAGATCATCAAAAACTTTCTTCGGCAGGCCACCTGGATTTTTCTCCGTCTTTACCATCAGCGGAGGCACAGCAGAAATGATTGCCGCTTTCGCTACCCGACTTTCGCCGTGACGCGCGATGTAATGAACGACCTCGCCGCCGCCGGTAGAGTGACCAACATGCACCGCGTTTTTTAGATCGAGATGTTTAGTTAGCGCCGCCAGGTCGTCGGCGTAATGATCCATGTCGTGGCCGTCGTCTGTTTGAGTCGAGCGACCATGCCCGCGTCGATCGTGGGCAATCACACGAAAGCCTTTGCCGAGGAAGAAAAGCATCTGTGTATCCCAATCATCCGCTGAGAGCGGCCAGCCATGGCTGAAGACGATGGGCTGTCCTCCCACCATCGCGCTTCCAAGGACGCGCGTCACCTTACGTTTTTATGAGTTGTGGAGGACTGAAATTATCTCGACAAGCAGCCACAAAGGGCGACATCGAAAGCAATGTTCGAGCTGGAAATCGCGACCAGGCATATTAAGACATGAATGATGGTAGCTGTGCAAAATCATTTCGTTACTCTTTCGTCGTGATTGCTAGCCGATACATTAGAAGCTCGTCCGGATAATCTGGCAACGTTTGCCGCGACGGCGATGCAGATGCAAAAGCAAAGACACCAGGCGACGATAGATGAAACGAAGCGGGCCACCGAATATCTCGCTAACGAACGTACGTTTCTGGCCTGGATTAGAACGAGCGTAGCGGTCATTAGTCTCGGCTTTGTGTTGGCAAGATTCAGTGTGTGGTTGGGGGAATTATCTGCGCAGCGGCAACCACAGATGCAGGTTCATTCCGGGGGAATTTCGCTGCCAACAGGCGTGGCGATGATGATTCTCGGTGGCGCGCTGACCATACTGGCAGCCTGGCGTTATCATGTGGTAAATCGCAACATCGAGCATGGCAAAGTGAGCGCCGATCGTGGGCTTGTGGTTTTGGTCACCGTGATGGTGACGCTGCTTTCCGGAGCCATGATCGTCTTCGCCCTGCTATCGGCAAAGCAGCCTTGAACGCAGGTGATTTTTCAGCAGGGACGATTACGTGAACTGACCGCTATGCCGCTGGAGTTGTAGCGTTAGCCGCGCGTGAGTCCTTGCTGGGCCCCGCAAGCAAGAAAGGCTCGGAAGTTATCAACGAAGTGCAACATTCACAGACATGCGTGCGATGTATTCTCTCGTTTCACTCTTACTCGTCTCTGGATCTCTTTTTGCCGCGCCAGAGATCGGCTCTCGAACCGCGAAGATCGACAATGTCGAACTGCATTATCTGACCGCTGGTCGAGGTCCGGTCGTCGTTCTTCTTCACGGCTACACGCAAACTTCGCGAATGTGGCGACCGATCATTCCGTTGCTGGCCGAAAAATTCACCGTGATTGCACCGGACTTGCCGGGCATCGGCGATTCTTCAATTCCCGCAGACAACAAGATCGACATGATCACTGCGGCGAAACAAATCCATGACTTGGTTCGTTCGTTGAAGATCGACAAGGCGCGCGTGGTCGGACACGACATCGGTCTGATGGTTGCTTACGCGTATGCTGCCCAATTCCCGAGCGAAACCGAAAAACTCGCGGTGATGGACGCGTTTCTTCCCGGCGTGCCAGGCTGGGAACCCATCTACGACGCTCCGAACATCTGGCATTTTCGGTTCAACGGCGAATATCCGGAAAAATTAGTGAAGGGACGCGAGCGAACTTATTTTGAGTATTTCTGGAATGTTTTGGCCGCAGACAAGACGCATTCGATTCCAGAAGCGGACCGCAAAGCCTACACTGAGGCGTATTCGCGGCCGGGACGGATGCGTGCAGGCTGGGCTTATTTCGTATCGTGGCCCCAGCTGGCGAAAGATTTCGCCCAGTTGTCACAAGCAAAACTGACCATGCCGGTACTGTCGATCGGCGGTGAGAAATCGTTAGGCAACGAACTGGCCGCGCAATTGAAACTCGTTGCTGATAATGTCACTGTTATCGTTCTGCCGAACACCGGCCACTGGATTTCAGAAGAGCGGCCGAAGGAAACAACTGACGCGCTCGTTAAATTCCTCTGAACCTTTCGATTCGTC
>QHMS01000123.1 GCA_003217895.1 Verrucomicrobiota bacterium | reverse complement strand
GCAGTGCGAGTGATCAACGTAAAAGCCGCCAGGCAGCAGCGAGCGAGTGCGGGCAACGAGCGAGTTTCAATTGATGGTTGAGTGTTGAGAGGCGGCTGCCTCTACACCGAGAGGTGGCGGTCAACGACCCCGGCTCAAACAGAGACGCCGCACAGCGGCGTGGCTACAGGTTTTTTTTGGTTATTTGATGACGCGGGGAAAATGGATGTTCAGCTTAAAGCAAATGTAGAGGACGAGGATCGCGCCGAGTGTGGAAAAAATGAGGCCGGCAGGATGAAATCGTCCGGTTACTGGGCGCGTAAACATGTGCGTAACGGCGCCGCCGATGATCGATCCGATGATGCCGAGCACGATTGTCCAGAAAATGGTCATGTGCACGTGCATCACCGATTTCGCGATAACTCCCGCAATCAAGCCAACAAGAATGTACCAGATTAAGTGAAGCATAATTTTTCCTCCGTCGTTTGCGTGCGTTTGTGAACTGCAAAAATGGATTCGGCTTTGCTCACAACGGCGTCTGTGTCATTCGTGGTGAAAACGCTCCAGGAAAGAAAGAGGCCGCGGCCAGCGACCCGCGGCTACAGGTAACCGCAAATAGACCCGCCTACGCCAAGGCTACATCGCGCCAGACACGAATTCACACGAAAGGATTTGTTTGAACAGAAGTTAACAAAGAAAACAAAGTCTTGGTACGTTCCTTGGTTGGCCTCGTTCCCTTTTGTGAAAGAGTTTCCAAAATTCATGGATCGCTAAGGAAAGCAGGAAACCCTGAATTTACTTCCTGCGTTCCAGAGTTCCTGAGATATCTAAGAGCATCATATGAAGTCTGCTACGACCTCCATCACCTTTGCTGTTGCGTGTTGCTTCGCAGTACACGCGATATCGCAGCCTAAGGAACCAGAAATGGAATCAGCCGATCGGCTCTTTCAGGCCGGGAAATTTGACGCGGCCGGCAAACATTACTCGAAAATAGTCGCTCAAAATCCCAAGGATCATTCGGCGATTCTCCGGTTGGGGCGCATAGCGTTGCTTTCCAATCGGCTGGATGAGGCGCAGAAGTGGCTGGAGAAAGCCAAAACTCTCCAGCCAGACGACACCGACGCTAAGGTGATGCTGGCCGAAGTGTTTTATCGCCGGGACGATTTCCAAAAGGCAGCGGCTTCGCTGAACGGCGTCGACGTGAGCAATAACAAACTGATTATTTCGCAGTATCCGACACTGAACGTTGCAAAGTTGGAGAGCTTCAAGGGCCAGAAGCCTTATGATTTGCAAGGCAATGGGGAAAGTACGCGTCTGAAATTTGTAAGGACCGAGCCGCTTCCGATCGTGAACGTGCGCGTAAACGGCGGCGACGAAGTCACCTTCTTCATCGATACCGGCGGTTCCGAGGTCGCGCTCGACACGGATTTTGCGAAGGAGCTTGGCGTCCCGCAATTCGGCGCGGTGCAAGGCACCTTTTCCGGAGGCCAGCACCAGGAAGTCAAACTTGGGCGGATTGAGTCACTCACCGTCGGCGACTGGACCGTCAAAAACCTGCCAGTTGGAATGCTTCCGTTGCGCCAGCTTTCGGAAGGATTGGGCGTGAAACAAATCAACGGAATCATCGGGACCACTCTGTTTTACCATTTCCTGGCGACGATGGATTATCCGCGCGGCGAGCTTGTGCTGCGCCGGAAGACCGCCAAAAACCTGGAAGAGTTCAAAAAGTCAGCAGGCAAGAGAGTCACGGTTCCTATCTGGATGGCGAGCGACCACTTCATGGTGGGCTGGGGTCGGGTGGAGACGCTCCCGCCTACGCTCCTGTTCGTTGACACAGGTCTCGTAGGCGCGGGTGTTAAATTGGCAGAGTCGGTTATCAAGGAAGCCGGGATAAAGCTAGAGCAAAACAAAGCTTTCGAGGGCGCCGGTGGAGGCGGGTCACTGAAAATCGTGCCGTACACTGTGCATCAACTTTCCTTCGGAGATATAAAGGAGCAAAACGTCGGCGGTCTCTACGACGGGCCGTTCCCGTGGGAAAACATGTTTGGTTTCCACCTCGCGGGCATGGTCGGCCACGATTTCTTCAAGCCTTACGCAGTGACGTTTGATTTTCAGAACATGGAGATCTTTCTGCAATAAATCGTGAACCCAAGAGAGTGGTAACCACGGATGCACACCAATGGCCACGAATTTTCGGACGGAAGGCTAACCACGGATTGTGCGGATGGCACGGATTCGAATCAGGGAGCGTGGGGTTGCCGTACGATGCTTCAGAACGTGCCGACGTGGTTTGTTCGCCAGCGCCGCGTAGATGGTCCAGGCAAAATTCAATCGTACTGAGTCGGCGATTTGGAAGGAATCCGAGAAATCTGTGTCATCCGTGGTGAAACGAGTTCCACAACGTTCGTCTCGGCCGGCGGCCGAAACCAAGCGGCGAGCCGCGCAAAAGTGCATTTAGAACCGATCTCTATTTTATGAAAGGTGGTCCACCAAATGAACTACATGGAGACTCTCACAATTGAAGACCCGCAAAGCCGCGTTTTCAGAAAATCGATTCCGCAACCGACATGCCCGGGTTGCAGAATGATCAAAAACGCGTGGCCTGGCGAAGGATATACGCACGATGGCGAAACCTATTGCTGCCAGGGTTGTGCTGAAGGCACCGGCTGCATGTGTGTCGCTGTCGGAAAATGGGGCTTCTCGCGTCGGGGACAAAGGCTTACGCGGGCTGAGCCGCGCCCCGGCGAACAGCGTTCTGGCGCACCGGCACCGCAGGGTGAACTGAACGGAGAACGCGATACGCTGGGAACTGAAGAAGCATTGGATCAAGGCGGCTAAAACGGTTTCTGTAGCCACGGCCCTGTGGGCCGTTTTCTTGTCGTGAACAACGGGCGCTGGAAGTGAACCGGTCACAGGCCGGTGGCGACACACCCGTACCAGAGCGATACATCGGTGTTGATCCGTGGTTTGGTTCTGCAAAAGTTCGTTTCAGCTGGCAGCCGAAACCGACAGGCTAGCAGCCTGTGCTCCCCAGAACTACAGGAGCTCCTGGATCACACGCCGCGCTTGTTCGGGGGAAATGCCGAGCCGGCGGAAGGCGAGCGGGCCTTCGCTTGTGTGCAACACCGGTTCCAACTCTTCCAAGCTTGGCAAATCGGTCCGACGCCAGAATAATCCAATGGGAATTTCTTCGCCCCACTGATAACCGCGCTCAATCGCCTTGTGTAAATCGGTCGGATCGTGGCCCTGTTCCTCGAGAATTTTCACGCGCGGATTAAACCATTGGTAGGTGTTGTCCTTGTTGTAAGTGACGCAAGGACTGAAAACGTCCACCAGCGCGAAGCCTTTGTGCTGAATCGCGCCCTTGATCATTTCGACCATGTGTTTCTGTTTGCCGCTGAACGCGCGCGCT
>QHMS01000122.1:4007-7417 GCA_003217895.1 Verrucomicrobiota bacterium | reverse complement strand
TTTTCTGGGGTTGATCGCGTGACCACGCGCAATCGAGCCGTGCGAGGAGTCCCTCCTTCATATACGCGTTGAATTCTTCTCCGTACGCAAAATCGCATCTCTCATGCTGTGCGCCAAAGAAGAGCCAGTTCTTTCCTTTGGATCCGGTGGCTTTTCGCTCCTGTAGATACGCGCGAAACGGCGCGACTCCGGTTCCGGGGCCGATCATGATGATTGGAGTGTCAGGGTCCGCCGGCAGATGAAAGTGTTTTGCTACAGTGGGGAAAACCGGCACCGGAACGTCATCAGCGCGTTCCGCAAGAAAAGATGAGCAAACTCCTTTCCGGAGGCGGCCATTACTTTCGTACCGGATGACATCCACGATAAAGTGCACCTGGTCGGGGTACGCTCTTAAGCTGGAGGCCACCGAATAAAGTCGCGGCTGTAATTTCGAGAGTAAGCCGACAAACTCTTCCGGCGCGAAACGGGCGGAGGGATGGTCCGAGAGAAAATCGATTATTTCCATTCCCCACAGGTAAGTCTCAAGGTCCTGTTTGCGGTTTGGAGCGAGAAGGTACGTCAACGTAGGTGCAGCGGAAGCTCGCTCGGCAATGGCCCTCAAAAACTTCGGTGTTGGCTGGGTGATGCTGTAATCGCGCAGCAACGCTTCGCGGAATGTCGTCGGTTCGCCTTTCGGCCGCGGGACTTGTTCGCTACCGGTCGCGCCGAGCGTACGGATAATTTCATCGACCAATTCTGGATCGTTCGTTGCGTAAACAGCCAAAGAATCGCCCACTTCAAAGGTCAGTCCCCATCCCGTCAAGTCGAGCTCGAAATGGCGCGTGTCTTTTTCTGATTCCGGACCGCTCAGGCGACGATTCACGACCATGCGCGCAGGAAATGGATTTGTACGTGTATAGCGTGGGGGGGCTGCGGCAGCAGGAGCAATAGCAGTGGCTGTGGTTTCAGTCATGGAACCTCTTCTAGCGGCGATCTGTTACCGCCGCAAATGTTCGTCCGTCATTTACGATCGCGAGTGTCGGGCAAACTGCGTGTGTGCACGTAACACTGACCCCAACGCGTTCTCGCGGTGTTTGCTCAGTTTGTCCGGCATAAGTGAAAATGAGTTCAGACTCAGGCTGAAGAAAACTGCTTCCGACGCCGGGCACGTGAATTCTTCGTCGCGGTTTGAAGCGGTGCGGCAATCGCGAAATCCACCTGCCGTTTGAAGGCATCAACCCGGGCGACGAACACGGATACGTTGTCGCCGATCCTAAACCGCTTGCGCGAGCGTCTGCCGATGAGCTGCCGTCTGGCGGGTTCAAACAAATAAAAATCGTCCGTCAGTGAGGAGACATGAACAAGCCCGGTAATCAGAGCATCCGGCAATTCCACCATCAACCCGTAGTTGCGGACATCGACAATGGCGGCGCGAAAAATCTGTGGATTGCGCTCATCGAGTTGCCGCTGAAAAAACTCGAGCTTCTTCATTTGCGCGGCATCGATCTCCGCATCGGCTGCGTTGCGCTCGGTGGCTGAAATGTGCTCAGCGATGGAAGCGATTTCGCCCATGTCCATGTGGTAGGGACGCCGCGCCGCGCCGTCCCTACCGAGCGCGCGATGCACCACAAGATCGGCATAACGCCGGATGGGACTGGTGAAATGCAAATAATTCGCCTTCGACAGTCCGTAATGCCCGAGCGGCTGGGCAGAGTAGCGTGCGCGTTTCAAACTTTTGAGCAGCGCGACCTTCAGAGCTTGCTCTTCGGGCTTGCCTTGGATTGACGCGAGCAATCGCTGCAATTCCGCGCGATGAGTCAGATCCCCAACTTTGTAATCGAAGCTGAGAACGAATTCTCGATACTCAGCGAGTTTCTCCGGGTCTGGATTTTCGTGAACGCGATAGATGGTGGGAATCGCCCGTTTCGTAAGCTCACGCGCGACAGCCTCGTTTGCTGCCAGCATGAATTCTTCGATCAACTGATGCGATTCGTCGTTTTCAACGCGCTCCAGTCTTACCGGATGGCCCTTTTTATCGACCCAGACTTTTACTTCTGGAAAATCGAGATCGAGCGCGCCGTGTTCGAACCGCTTCCGCCGCACCAAGACTGCGAGTTGCCAGGCTAGATGTAGCCGTTCGCCCAATTCATCACGAGGTGGAGAGCTCAAAATCGTATAAGCCTGTTTGTAGGTAAGCCGGTGCGCGCTACGAATCACGCTTCGGGCGAAACGCGCGCTTTTCGCCGCGCCGTTCTTGTCGAAATTAATAAACACTGAATGTGTTAGTCGATCGACTCCCGGGTTGAGACTGCAAACGCCGTTGCTTAATCGCTCCGGCAACATTGGGATTACGCGGTCGGGTAAGTAAACACTATTGCCGCGCCGGCGCGCTTCGCGATCCAGCGCGCTGCCCGGTTCCACGTAGGCAGCGACATCGGCGATGTGCACGCCAAGCCACCAACCACTCTTGGTCTTGTCAACGTGAATCGCGTCATCGAAATCCCGCGCATCATCGGGGTCGATTGTGACGATAAACTCTTCGCGCAGATCTTCGCGTCCTTCGATTTGACGAGAACCGATTTCCTCGGAAATGCGCTCGGCCTGATTCAAAACATCCTTCGGAAATTCTGCTGGCAGATGAAACTTGCGGATGATCGAGAGCATGTCGATGCCCGGCGCCGTTGCCGGCCCGAGTACTTCAATGATTTCGCCTTCGGGATTGACGTGGCGCGATTCCCAGGGCTCGAGGCGAACCACGACTTTGTCGCCAAGGCTCGCGCGCGTCGATACTCCCTTATCTGTGTCACCGCGCACGTAGATGTCGTGCACGAAGCGCGGATCATCCGGCACAACGTAGTAAAAATTCCGCGACCGCTGCAGTGTGCCGACGATCGTGTCGTGAGCACGCTCGAGGATTCGAATCACACGCCCTTCGCGCCGTCCTTTGATCCGGTCATAAGGCGCATCGCGCGATATACGCGCAACCACGCGGTCGCTGTGCATGGCTGTCCCGATATTTTCCGCCGCGATAAAAATGTCCGGTTGGCCCGGCGTTTCAGGAACAAGAAATCCGTAGCCGGCCGGATGAATCGATAATTTGCCGGTTACAAGTTCCGCCTCGGCCGGCAGAACATATCGGTTCCTCCGAATGCGCGCGATTTCGCCCGCCCGCTCCAGCTCACGTAAGGTTTTTCGCAACGCATTCCGCTGGGTGCCGGTCAAGCCAAGTTCTCGAGCGATGTCAATCGTGTTAAGCGGCCGGTAATCTTTCCGAGCGAGGAGTGCCAGAACTTGTTGTTGAATCTTACGTCCGTTTGCAGCCATTTGGGCGAAATAATATCGTCAGTTTTGTCGACTTAACGAGATTTCAATCGGAGGTCGAATAATGCAGAAAGTGATTATTGCTGCGGCATCGGCAAGCGCTTTGGTGG
>QHMS01000122.1:0-3980 GCA_003217895.1 Verrucomicrobiota bacterium | reverse complement strand
GCCCGCCTTTGCAGATTTCGGACGTTCCTTCCGGAGCGAAAAGCCTTGTCTTGATCGTCGATGATCCCGACGCTCCGAGCGGACTGTTCACGCACTGGATGGTTTGGAACATCTCCCCGCAAAGTAGTGGCGTTGCGGAGGGAAGCACGCCCAAAGGAGTGCAAGGAACAAACGACTTCGGCAAATCCGGCTACGGCGGACCGTGTCCACCTTCTGGCACCCATCGCTATTACTTCAAGATTTTCGCGCTGGACCGCGAGTTGGATTTACCTTTCGGTGCTAAGCGAGGCCAGCTCGATGCAGCGATCAAAAATCATGTGCTTGCACAGGGCGAACTGATTGGCCGCTATTTTCGCAAAAAATAAACTGTAGCGGTGGCGGTGTGCGAGTGGCCGCCGCTCATAGCGCGCCGTTGCGGTTTCGAATAATTCTCGCTCAGTGATAGTCTCACCGGGTGATGCGCGAAAGAATCTGGAAAGTTGGGGACCGCGTTTTCAACGTTTCCCGGCAAGGTTTAGTCATGGGCGTCTTGAATGTGACCCCCGATTCGTTTTCCGACGGCGGGAATTTTTTTGAGCTGGAAAAAGCTGTAGAACAGGGCGTAAGAATGGCGGCGGAAGGCGCGGACATCATCGATATTGGTGGCGAATCGACGCGACCCGGCGCTGAACCTGTTGCCGCTAAGGAGGAGTTGCGTCGCGTAATTCCAGTGATCGAAAAATTACGAGCGAAGATCGATGTTCCGATTTCAATCGACACATCGAAAGCTGAAGTGGCGCGTGCGGCCATTCACGCAGGCGCTTCGATCGTGAATGACGTCACGGGCGGGCGCGGAGACGAAGGAATGCTGCCCCTGATTGCAGAAACGAAATCGGCTTTGATCATCATGCATATGCAAGGGACTCCCCGGACGATGCAGAACCAGCCGCGATATGAAGATGTCGTTTCAGAAGTTTCGGATTTTTTTCGACAACAATATGCACGCATCATAGGTTGTAATATTGATCCCATGGCGATTGCGTTTGATCCGGGAATTGGTTTCGGGAAAACGTTCGAGCACAATCTGGAATTGCTTGCGCAGCTTGAGCGGTTGCGCGCGCATGATCGACCACTTGTGGTTGGCGTTTCCCGCAAGTCGTTCTTGGGGAAGCTCGCCAATTCGCCGGAGATGAAGGACCGGCTCGCGCCTGCGGTGGCGTTGACTTCGCTTTTGCGCGCTCGCGGCGCAGACGTGTTCCGGGTTCACGATGTTAAAGAAAATATGAGTGCATTGCGCATAACGGAAGCGATCCTTGGGAGGACAGAATGATTTATCAACTCATCGATCTCTGGTTCAGGGGCTGGCGCAGTCTGTTCGAGATTATTCTGCTGAGCGTGGCGATCTATTACGGCTACCTCTACTTTCGCGGCACGCGGGGTGCGAAAGTGCTCACTGGTCTGGCGATCGTCTTTTTGACGCTGACGTTAATTTCGACGCTGCTCAATTTAATTGTGATCGGCTGGATCGTGCGAAGCTTCTCAGTTTTCCTGGCAGTTGCATTGGTTGTGATTTTTCAACCGGAGCTGCGGCGCGGATTAGCTGCGCTCGGAGGGCACCCGATTTTCTCGCTTACGAGCGAGAAACGAGAAACAGTCCACGATCTGGCAGAGGCGGTGACGCAACTAGCAAACAAACAATTTGGCGCGCTGATCGCTATCGAGCGCGACACATCGATTCGCGTTTACGAGGAAACGGGCGTGATCATTGATGGCGAGTTTTCTGTTGAGCTAATCCTGACTATTTTTCATCCAAAAGCTGCGCTGCACGATGGTGGAGTGATCATTCGCAACGGACGAGTCGCAGCTGCGGCCTGCATTTTTCCTGTTAGTCAACGGGAAACACTAGACCGCAGTCTGGGATTACGTCATCGCGCAGGCTTGGGCATCACCGAGGAATCGGATGCCGTGGCCGTGGTTATCTCCGAAGAGACAGGCGGCATTTCCATTTGCCATCGGCGACGAATCGAGCGCAATTTCACTCCGGAGACGTTCCGGCAGCGAATCGCGGAAATTTTGTTACATAGTAAATATGAAGAGACTGATTCTGAGAAACTGGCGCGCGAAGTTGATCTCGCTCCTGCTCGCGACGACGCTTTGGTACCTGATCAAAAAGAACGTAGCGATGGCGCCATCGCCGTCTGAAGGATTGTCCCCGGCGCCGGTCAGTCAAACGCACTAAAGGCGCGCGTCAGCGTAGAAAACGCGACAGATTCTCTTCTTCCCAGCGGCGCGCCCTGCGGTAATGTCGAAATTTGCGCTCTCGGCGGTTGAATTCTTCAGTGTGCACTCGTCGGCGGTTGGGCGATAACGTTTCATCCGGCACTACCGAATGCAGCATCTAGTGATAGTGCACATAGCGCAAAAACCAAGGCGGCACGAACGGTTGGTCTAGCGCGGGATTGATCCGAATGACCCGGTCCTCCTCCTGGATTGTGCCAAAGATAAAATTCTCTCTTGGCCGATGCTTGCGTCGACGGCCCCACATCACATTGTAACCGCGGAGCCGGCCGCGAAAATATTGTCTATTCAAATCGTCAAACATTGGGCGCAGGTCAAAATGCGTTCCTTCGTGGCGCAAGTTCAAGTGCCGCTGCATCGGCAACCTTGGATAGGCGAGCTTCCGTTTGGTCTTTTTCTTCTTCTTGGCCATTGCAACCCTTTCCAAAACGAGAACGTGAGAGACTAATTTAGTGGTCGCCAAACCTTGTGACAAGCAAAGCGGCAATCTTTGGGCGAAATTGTTTGTAAGTCACTGACCTATAAATAATTATGGCTGTGCTGAGTAACCAAAAACCCCAAAACTTTCAACGCCAAACCGCAGCTTGACTTGCTGGCGCTCCTTCGTAGGACGGACCTCGGAGATTTTGCCAGGATCGCAACTCGTGTATAATCGCCATGAGTTAATGGTGAAAGCGCCGGAATCCTCAACGGATCACACAGCATGACGCCTTTTCTACGGAAGTTGCTCGGGCAAAACTGGCTTCTGCTCGTGACCATGCTCGCCCTGGCCATTTTTGGGGTGGTAGCGATCTACAGCGCTACTTCCTCGCGCACCGATCCGTACGCAGCGGATTTCTGGCGAAAGCAGGCGAATTGGGTAGCTGTCGGCGTCTTTGCGTTTATGGTGACCAGTTTGATTCACTACCGCTGGGTCCGCTGGGGCGCGTTGCCGATGTATTTGGCGGGCATAGTGTTTCTCATCCTGACGAAGTTTATTGGCACCAAAGTTTACGGGGCGCGTAGCTGGCTGCATTTGGGCCCGATTAATTTCCAGCCTGCACAGCTTGCGGTCGTGGCCGGGATAATGGTTCTGGCGATTTTCCTAACTCAATTTCGCGATATGCATCCGATGTTGCGTTTGCTGCTCTCGGGAGCAATTGCGGGAGCACCCTGCCTGCTCATCCTAATGCAGCCCGACCTGGGCGAGGTCATCATTTGGATGCCGGTGCTGCTAGCGTTGTGGTTCGTAGGCGGACTGCCGCTGCGCTATCTGATTTGCGTCATTCTCATTGCGATCGCTTTTATTCCGATCGCGATCAATTTCGGACTCAAACCATATCAGCAACAGCGCATAACCGCCTTCACGCACCCTGACATAGACAAACAGGGTTCTGCATGGGCCATTAATCAATCTCTCATCGCGATCGGCTCGGGTGGCTGGTCGGGCAAGGGATTCAAAGCGCCAAACACGCAGATCGAACTCGGCTTTCTCCCCGCTACTGCTGTGCACAATGACTACATTTTCTCCGCCATCGGTGAGCAATGGGGATTTGTTGGTGGAGTCCTTCTTATTGGTGGGTTCGTTCTGCTCTTGATGACGTGTCTTTTTGTGGCGTTCTTAGCCGGTGATCAGTTAGGCCTGCTTCTCGTTGTGGGAATCACCGCTCTTATCTTCACGCACATTTTCCAAAACATGGGAATGACGATCGCATTGCTGCCGA
>QHMS01000077.1 GCA_003217895.1 Verrucomicrobiota bacterium | reverse complement strand
ATCCCTACAGCACCAACACAGTGCTACAACACGAGCTGGATGGAATTGCCTGGGCGTCCTTTGCTGGTGGAATGAGCGTTCAACTCGCGACGATGCCGATGGGTGGTCCTGCGCTCACTGTCGTCGATGTGACGAGCAGCTTGAACGACGTGCTCAAGGAGAAGTCTCCCACTGATCTGAAAATGATGAATCGCAAAACGCTCCGAGCCATCGGCGCAGTCGAAAAAGACACAGAGCGCTTTCTCAACAACAGCGCGTTCTCGCCATCACAGCAGACTGCGTTTGTTCTCAATCTCAAGTCGCTCAATGGTGTGGCGAACCGCGGTGCGTTTGTTCGGTCAGCCGGCGAAACAAGCTCCGATGAGTCGGATGCAATTTTCTGCGTTCAAACAGCGGCTCTCATGAGCAAACTCCACAAGGACAAGCCCATCGCTCGCCTGGCGATGATCGGCGACTTTCCGATCTGCATCGCGAAAGACGGAACAGTAATAGTAGCATTTCAATGGGATTACGCTGCCTGGACGTCAGGCGCGGCCGGCTTCACCGACGAAGCGCAAAAGCTCGCTGACAAATCTGGCCAAGGCGCGCATTTGTTTGTCGGCCTTTCCGGGCAAGTTTCACCGCGATTGCGACAGGAATTGGAAGCGCGCGGTTTCACGGTGCACGATCGGCTTGCACAGGGGCCACTTAAATAAGCTTCGACACCCAGAAACCCCGATGGCGTCATGGCCTTTAACGAGGAGATGTTTTCGTAATCACAGCAGACGCCACTTCAGCTCACGCGAATTTCTTTTGATTTCCCACAAACGCATTCCGCCGAGGAATGCGTTTTCATTGCGCCCACGCTCAATTCCCTTTGGCAATCGAGTAAAGCGATGCACTAGTCCACCGCCCAAGACGACGTAATCGGCGATGAAGGACTTTTTAAGTTGTGCGACAGCATACGTGACTTCGCGCTTCCATTTTTTTTGGCCTAACAACTCCAGGCCGGGAATACCGAGATAATTCTCAATGATCTTGCCATTGGGATAAGGCAGATCTCCCAGCTCGAGGGGCATTAGGGTTGTGTTCCAGACCAAAGCTGAGCCCAAGCCGGTTCCGAGTCCCAGAAAGAGCATGCGTCCGCCGCCGCGGTAGCTGCCGAGCGCTTGCATGGCTGCGTCGTTGATCAAACGAACCGGTATGCCCAGCGCTCGGCTAAAATTGTAACCGACCCATCCTTTGCCCAAGTGTTTTGGATTTACGACGATGCCTCCCTTGCGCACGGGCGCGGGAAAGCCAATTGATACCACGTCGAATTTCCAACCGCGTACGTTTTCTTTGAGTCTCGCGAGAAATTGTTCCGGCCCCATTCGCTGTCCGGAAGGAAATTCGCGCTCGTCGCGGAGCGATATCAGAAGTTTTACATGTGTGCCGCCGATATCGACGACGAGAATTTTTCTCTTCATGAGCGACCGGTCCCGAATATTCGGGTGAAGCTACCGGTCGCGCCGACGCGAGCCGCGAAGACGCTGGAAAAAGCTCTGCTGCTCTGGTTTTATCTTCGTGTTGGCGGGCCAACATTCCACGATTTCGAGGGCGAGAAAACGGAACAGCATTCGGCGGGAAGATTTCAAATCGAGCCGCAGATTCTTGGCAATTTGTTGCACGGAGCGGGCGCCATTGAATTGGGACGCGAATTGCGCCTCGTCCGAAGTCAGTTTTAACTTCTGCACCTGCGCGAAGCCGTCTTTCGTATAAGCGGGAATGGATGTTGGGTCGAAGTTCGCAGGCTGATCCAGATCCTTAACAAGGCGCAAGGTCTCCAGCGCCCAGTCGCTCACGTTGGCCTCCCTTGGCATCTCAGCCACGTCAGTTAACAGATCCGCATCCTTTTCAAAAATTATCCGTGCGCGCGGCGCAGTCCAAAGCTGGGAGAAAAGCTTTTGCCCATAGTGCTGCATCAGTTCCACTGCCTGGTCGCGAGCTATCGATTCTTCGCGAGCAAGACTTAGGAAGAACGGAGTTCCGGTTTCTTTTTGCTGGTTGCGGGCCCTGTCAATAACCACTGGGTCGATCTCCGTGAGTGCGGCCGGCGTCTCCGAACAATAAAGATCCGGGTCTCGAGTTGTGACGAGAACAATCTCCCCGTCGCGCGCAAGAAGGTCGATTGGTTCCTCACCCCAAGATGATCGTAACAGGCCGGTGAGTTTTTCTTTTGCTATTGCTTGCAGCGCGCGGTTCAACGGAAACAGACTCGTGTTCCCGCAAAAATAAACGTCAGACATCCCTGGCTCCTCTACTGGACTGACTTCTTCAGCCGGAGCCTCCGTGACCGGTTCGCTCCAATCTGGGGATGAAGGCGAAGGGTTCCACCAGTCGTCGGATTGGAAACGCCCCTCATCCCCAACGACCTCCGGCTCCCGTTCGTTCTCTTGCGGAACAGGAGGACTATCCGTCTGCTCTCGCTCTTCGCGCTTCGGAGATTCCATTTGGGCTTCTATTGGCTTTGGTTTGCCGTGTGGTCTCGGCATAATGTTTCCTCGTCCTGGTAAGCAAATCCTATGTGAAGGCTTTATCAAGAACCCAATCTTCGCAACGGATAACTGCGGCCTGTCGTTGAGAATCGCCGCGCCAGGTCGCGTCGGCTAATTTTTCCCCTCTCATTCGTCGGGATCGCATCCACGATAAAAATCTGCTTTGGCACTTGCGAGGGGCTCAACCCATGCCAGCAAAATCGCAGCAGGTCGCTCTCCGTTACATGCGGTGATGCCACTATGCATGCCGTCACCTCCTCATTGCGCAATGCCGATTGCCGACCGAACACCACTGCCTGCCGTACTCCACTGAAGCGCAGCAAGTACGCTTCTACTTCCGCCGGGTTCACTTTCTTTCCTGCGACGTTAATCACGTCCGAAATCCGGCCCACGATCCTGAACCCGGCGCCGTCATGCGCGAGCAAATCGTCAGGAACAAAGATCTCGCCGCTGAGTTTTTCTTCATCCCGCTCGGGAAAATAACCGTCGCCCACGGCGGCGCTGCGCACCCGAATCTGGCTTGACGGCGCGGTTGGATCGATAAGTTCGGCATCGACGCCTTTCATCGGTTGACCGACAAATCCTTCGACTTCGTTCGTCGCGTCGCGATCGTAACAAATCCCGCCGCATTCCGATGCGCCGTAGAATGAGTGGATGGGTAGCCCGAATTTCTCCCGGAATTTTTTCGCAACGCTGACCGGCAACGGCGCACCGGCAGAAATACAGAGGCGCAGTTTCGGAAGCGCCGGAATATCGTCCATCTCCGAGAATGCCTGGTAGAATAGCGGCATGCCGGGAAACACGGTCGCGCCGGTTCGCGCGAGATCGGCGAGCACGGCGCGGGGTGTTCCGTCTCGGCTAACGACCATCGGGACACCGCGGACAATCAAAGGCGTGAGCAAATTGCTGAAGCCGTAGGAGTGTGAGATCGGAATGACGCC
>QHMS01000076.1 GCA_003217895.1 Verrucomicrobiota bacterium | reverse complement strand
AGAACAGCGACGGCCAATCTTGATGATTGCCAATTTGGATTGCGCTTACATTGTGGGGCTTCGGTGAACCCCCCTTCGCTTCTAGAGCGCTGGCCATCGTCGTTTCAAGGCCTTGCGCGTGTTCCTCGATGCCACGGAACGTTCTCAAAACTTCGCCAGCTGTGTTAAAAATGGCTGGCGCGTCGCCCTTGCGCGCTAGCATTTCTTCCCACGCTACCAACAACGGGTCTTCGGATTTCATCGCTTGCAGAAAGCCGCCCGCGCGGATACATTCCGCGCTCCATTTGGAAGATGAAAGCAGCCATTCATCCAGAATATTACGAGACCGATATGATGTGCGCGTGCGGGGCGGTGTATCACACTCGCTCCACACGCCGCGATATTAAGATCGGTATTTGTGCCGCTTGTCATCCCTTTTTCACCGGCGAACAAAAGTTCGTCGATACCGCCGGGCGCGTCGAGAAATTCGCTCGTCGTTATGGTAGCACCAAAGCGGCGCGGGCTGAGAAGAAAGCTTAGCTGGATTCTGTAGCCGGGGCCGGTGACCCCGGCCGGAGCCGCGATCAGCGATCGCGGCTACAAGATACTTATGGACTTTAATTCCCTTATTCAACTGAAACGCGAGCGCTTCGAACAACTCGAGCGCGTGATCGCTGATCCGGCGCTTTTTTCCAATCGCCAACGCGCAAGCGATATCATGCGCGAGCACGCGAACATCAAGGAACTGTTGGCAAAGTGGGGCGAACTCGAAGCGGTGCGCAAGCAATTGGATGACAATCGCGAGCTGGCGATGTCGCGTGACGTCGAGATCGCTGCGATGGCTGATGATGAAATCCCAGATTTGGAAAAACGAGTCGGCGATCTTGAGCGCTCCATTCAGATCGCATTGCTGCCACCCGATGAAAATGAAGAGCGTGACGCCATCGTGGAAATCCGCGCTGGAACCGGCGGAAGCGAGGCAGCTATTTTCGCGGCCGATCTTTACCGCATGTACCATCGTTATGCGGAAGGCGCCGGCCTGAAAACCGAAGATCTAGAATCGAGTCCGTCAGAGATCGGCGGATTCAAGGAAGCGATCTTCCGAGTTTCGGGCGAGTCTGTTTTTCGAAAACTTCGTTACGAAAGCGGCGTTCATCGTGTGCAACGCGTGCCCGCGACGGAGGCGCAAGGTCGTATTCACACATCGACAGCCACCGTGGCCGTATTGCCGGAGGCGGAAGATGTGGATGTGGAATTGAAGCCAGAAGATCTGCGAATCGAAGTTTCGCGCTCGGGCGGGCCTGGCGGGCAGGGCGTGAACACGACTGACTCGGCCGTGCAGGTCATGCACATTCCGACCGGCATGATCGTGCGCTGTCAGGATGGGCGCAGCCAGATCAAGAACAAGGAACGTGCGCTATCGATCTTGCGGGCGCGCCTGTTGGAGCGAAAGCAGCGCGAGGAAGCGGAGAAATACAGCGCCCAACGCAGAGGCCAGATCGGCACCGGCGGGCGCGAAGAAAAAATTCGCACCTACAATTTCCCGCAAAACCGCGTGACCGACCATCGCGTTGGTCTGACGCTTTACAACTTGGACCGCGTGATCGACGGCGATCTCGGGGAATTGATCAGCGCGCTGCAAGCGGCAGATATGAGCGCGCGTCTAAAGGAATCAGTGCTCGCATGAGCTTCCGTCATCCCGAGCGGAGTGCAGTGAAGCCGAGCGGTCCCGCCTTGACTGCTTTACGGTAGCTCAACGGGATTCCTCGACTACGCTCGGAATGACGATGACCGTGCTCGAAGTGCTGCACAAAACGACAATGTATTTCAAGAAGCACAATGTCGAAAATCCCCGACTGAATGCGGAACAGTTGCTCGCGCATGTGCTGGGGCGGAAACGGATCGAGCTTTATTTGGAATTCGAGCGTGTGCTGACGGGATCGGAACTCGCGCCGCTCCGCGATCTGGTGAAGCGTCGTGGTGAAGGTGAGCCGCTTCAGCATCTGCTTGGCAACGTCGAATTTTGCGGATTGATCTTTCTTTGCGACAAACGCGCGATGGTGCCCCGGCCGGAAACCGAAGAACTTGTTGAGTTCTTAAAATCCGAAATCCGAAATCCGAAATCCGAAATTTTGGATCTCGGAACCGGCAGCGGCGTGATCGCACTGAGCCTGGCTGCGGAATTTCCTGAGGCGCAGATTCTCGCCGTCGATATCTCGGACGATGCACTAGCGCTCGCGCAAGAAAATGCGGCGAGGCTAAACCTGGCCGATCGGGTGCGACTTCTAAAAAGCAATCTCCTTGAAAACGTTGAGGCGACTTTCGATCTCGTTGTTGCGAATCTTCCGTATGTCTCGACACAAGAGCGGCACACTCTTTCCCGTGAGGTTTTGCACGATCCGGAGGTCGCAGTTTTCGCCAGCACCCGAGGAGACGAAGTAGTGCGCGAACTGATTGCACAGGCACCATCGCGGCTTCGGCCGGGAGGAATGCTGGCGTTGGAGATCGGAATCGGCCAGAGCGAGGCGCTTCTTTCGGACTTGGCGGAAAAAAATTACCGCGACATTTGTTCGAAAAACGATTATTCAGGTGTGACGCGATTCCTTTTTGCAAGATATGGATAAGATTCTCATTCACGGCGGCCATTCGCTCTCCGGGTCGATCAAGGTGAGTGGCTCGAAAAATTCCTCGCTGCCAATTCTGGCCGCGACCTTGCTCACGCGCGAACCGTGCATCGTTCATCGCGTGCCCGACCTAAGCGACACGCATTACATGCTGCAAATTTTGATCCATCTCGGCGCGCAAGTAGAACGCGCCAGCGGAACAGTCACGGCGGCGGCCGAGAACGTGCAATCGGTCGCGCCTTACGATGTCGTGCGCAAAATGCGCGCTTCGGTTTGCGTGCTCGGGCCGCTGCTCGGCCGTTGTAAAGAAGCGACCGTGTCGATGCCGGGCGGATGCGTGATTGGCGACCGACCAATCGATTTGCATCTGAAAGGTTTCGAGGCGCTGGGCGCGGCCGTGCGTGTGGAAGGTGGCAATATAAAAGTTTTTGCCCCGAAATTGCGCGGCGCAGCGATTAACTTGCGCGGGAAATTTGGGCCCACCGTTCTCGGCACCGATAACGTCATGATGGCGGCGGTGCTGGCGGAGGGAACAACCGTGATCGAAGGCGCGGCGCAGGAACCGGAAGTTGTCGATCTTGCAAATTTTTTGACCAAGATGGGCGCAAAGATAGAAGGCGCCGGCACGCGTCGAATCATCATCGAAGGCGTAAAAGAATTGCACGGCGTCGAGCACGACATCATTCCCGATCGGATCGAAGCGGGAACATTTCTGGTCGCGGGCGCGATTTGCGGTAAGGGAATTACCATAAAGCGCGTAACGCCGGAGCACGTGAAAGCGGTCACGAACGCGCTTGGGAATTGTGGTTTTCGACTTGAAGCGACAGGCGACTCGATTTCCGTCTCACCAAACGGTGAAACCAAACCCCTCGAGCTGGCGACGGAGCCGTATCCAGGTTTTCCCACCGATATGCAGGCGCAAATGTGCGCGCTACTCTCGACGACAGACGGCATCAGTGTCATCACAGAGAACATTTTTCCGCAACGCTACATGCATGTCGCGGAGTTAACGCGGATGGGCGCACATGTCGATCTTGAAGGCGCGACCGCGGTGATCCAGGGCGTCGATCATCTCTTTGGCGCTCCAGTGATGGCGAGCGATCTGCGCGCCTCGGCTGCGCTGGTGCTTGCGGGATTGAAAGCAGACGGAATTACCGAGGTGAGTCGCGTCTATCACATCGACCGCGGCTACGAACATCTCGATGAAAAATTGAGCGAACTCGGCGCGCACATCGAACGCGTAAAAGCAGCGTAACCTGATTTTTTTCTTGCTCTTCTCGCGGCAAGCGGGCAGTCGTTGTTTTAACAAGCGAAAGGTAAACATGGAAACATCGACATCTTCCCGAGACGTTAGGATGTGGAACGTGCTTTGCCACGCCACGGCATTAGCCGGATTTTTCGTGCCATGGGCAGGTCATATTCTTGGTCCGTTGATTATCTGGCTCGCTAAACGCGGCGATTCGCCAGAAATCGATGAGCACGGCAAGGAATCGCTCAATTTTCAGATATCGATGTTGATCTATAACGTGATCGCCGGCGTCCTTTGTCTGGTCCTGATCGGATTTGTTATCCTCGGTATCCTGCACATTCTAAATCTGGTGCTGGTGATCGTTGCCTCCATTCAAGCAAGCGAGGGAAAGTTCTATCGGTATCCAATCACAATTCGGCTGATCAAGTGAATGTCGAATGACGGATCATGCCTTTGAGCTTCATTTAAGCATTCGGATTTATTTCGGCATTCGAGCTTCGGCATTGCTTCCCCGCCAGGGTGCGCAACGTCTTTAGGTTGATCACGTCTTCGCGCAACTCTTTCCCTTTTGGTGTTTCCAGCACCTTCGGGATTTTGCGGAAACGGCGGTCACGCATGATAAAGCGAAAAGCATCCAAACCGATGCGGCCTTTGCCGATGTGTTCATGTCGATCAACGCGCGAGCCGCGCGCGGTTTTGGAATCGTTAAGGTGAATGGCAACGAGACGATCCCGGCCGATCACCCGATCGAATTCGCGCAACGTCTTTCGCGCCGAAGTTTCACTGCCGATATCGTAACCCGCGGCGAAAAGATGCGCGGTATCGAGGCAAACAACTAAGCGCTGCAGCTCGCGCACGTTCGCGGTGATGTAGGCGAGATGCTCGAAACGATAACCAAGGCACGAACCTTGCCCGGCGGTGGTCTCCAGGGCGATTTTCGTTTTCACGTGCGGAATCTTGCGAAGCACTTCGTCGATTGAATTAACGATCTTCTCCAAAGCGGCTTCCTCGCCTGCGCCGAGATGCGCGCCCGGATGCAGCACCAGAAACGGCAATTCAAGTTGATCTGCCCGAACGAGCTCTTCGGAAAGAGCGCGAATCGAATTTGCGTGAAACTGCGGATTCGTCGCAGCGAGATTGATGAGGTAATTGGCATGCCCGAAGATTGACGACAACTCCCCCCGCTGAACATGATTAAGGAAAGCGCGGATTTCCTCTGGCCTCAGCGGGCGCGCAAACCATTGCATGTTATTCTTTACGAACATCTGCATGGCGGTGCAGCCGATTGAACGTGCGCGCTCAATCGCCATGCTCACACCGCCGCGGATAGACATGTGCGCGCCTAAAAGAACTGGATGAGCCAGCGAATCGGCGATAGGGCGAATCAGCGAAGACCCCGTTTCGCCCTTTCGCCGTTTCGGCGTTTCGTTTCTGTTCACCCCTTAAAACACCTTGGGGTGCCAGTCCGGCTTCTTCAAGCTCCCTGTGCCTGCGTATTCGAAAAGTTTGTAAACCGGTGTGAGCAACACGCCCGGCCCTTTCATATTCAACCGCATACTGAAATCGAGTTTGTCGTCGAGAAAATGAATATCGCCGTGACCCAGCATGCTAAACAACGCGCCGGCGGCTTCGAAATCGTCAGTATGAAAAGTGGCCTTTGCGACCTTAAAATTCGCGGTCGCGTTGCGGGCGATGCTGTATCCACTGCCGGGGACGATGGCGTTTAGAATTCCTGAGAGCGGCCCGAAAATTGGGATGGCGAAAACATTGCCATTGCTTACTTCGACTTTTCCATCGCCGCGCATTGTGCGCCAATCAGTGCCCAGACCGGTGAAATCATAGGTGCCGTTCAACACGCCCTGCGCGGTCTTGTAGTTGAAGTACAAATCAGTCAGCGAGGGGAAATTGAGCTCACTAACCGAGACCCTTGCCCGGTAATGGGGATCATTTCGCGCCAGGGAGATGTCAGCATTCCCTCGCAACGTGCCGCCGAGAAGAGCGCCGCGAAGATCAGTGATTTGCAACCGATCGTTTGTGTACAGCAACCGACCGGAGACGCGGTCGAACGACAGCGTTTTTCCAAGAAAGACGTAGTCCATTCCACTGCCGCCATCCACCTTGATCTCCAGACGCGTGTTTTTACCGCCGCGAAATTGATAAACGCCATTGGCGGTAACTGCAGGCGGGCGCCGGAATTTGTATGGCGCCACAGTCTTCGGAAGCTTCGGGTCGATCCAGAAAATCGCCTCTGCCGGATTCAACGAGCTTTTGATATTTGAGACGCGTACCTCATGTTTTTTAAAATCGTAGGCGAAACTGCCGGTGCCGGTGCCTTCATCACGGGCCACATGAAAGTCCTCGCAAGTAAGCGCGCCATCGGCGAAATGAATTTTGGTGTCGGCGCTGTTCATCCATGCGCCCTGGAACCGGCTGCGCCCCAAAGCAACCGTTCCCTCGCCCCGCCAATTCTCTGGATTGCGATCTGTGCCGCGGATTTCGAGCCGGACTGCAGGCGACCGTTGCCACTGCCATTCACGCAGAAATTCACCTAGCTCGACGGAAACAAGCGGGCGAACTACATCTGGAGATATCGTGCTCTCAATGTTCAGGCGAAAGTCGGAGGGCGCATCAAAGAGATCCCCCTTAAGCTGGCCCGTCTGATGGCGCACGCGCAAGTCCCGAACCAACGTGCGCTCGCCGTCCCAGGAAAAATCCGCGGTGAGATCGGAGAAGCGAGTCTTCTTGTACGTGAACTGCCCAAAAGCGGCGTGCCCGATGATTTTTGGCCGAAATCGCTCCGGTCCGAAATTTACCGAGCCGGAAATCTCGACCAAGGGCGGCGACTGAAATTCCGTGCCGGCGAACGGTCCGCCCAAGCCAAAAGCGTCAAGAAATGCCTTTAAATTCAGACTGCTGCGTGCTTCGAAGTCGGCGGTGTTGGTTTTCGAGTTCCAATCAGCGCGCGCGGCAAAACGGCCGTTGCGATCGCTCCATTCGCAATGTGCAATGTTCAAGTGCTGATTATTCCATTCGGCAGCAGCGGACAAATCTCTCATTTCGTATCGGCTGCGTTGCAGTCGGTCCCCGTGCAGGGTTGCCTCTACGTGCGCCTTTTCGATTTCGGCGATGTCTCCGCTGAACTTTAATTGCAACGATGGGGCCGCGACGGGGAACCTGAACTTTTCCAATTCATTCAACACCCGCTGCGCAGTCGACAAATGTCTTTGCCATTCTTCGGGTGAAATTGGAGGCGATGGTTGATAATTATCGCGCTTGATTAATTGCCCGGTCGCAGAAATCCGAATTCCACAGAGGATTCCCTCGGCCTGACTGACATAAATTTGTTCCGGCGGAAAATAAACATGGGCGCGGAAGTCTGTCAGTTGTGCTCTATCGGCTCTCCCGCCTGCCGTCTTAAGGGGAAAGGTGATTTGCGCGTCGCGTACATCAAGCGCGCTAAGAAACGGCTGATGATGGATGAGCGCGGCGTAATTGATATCGAGCGAGACTTCGCTAAG
>QHMS01000151.1 GCA_003217895.1 Verrucomicrobiota bacterium | reverse complement strand
CTTTCGTATCAAAAAACCATTTTCCTTTTTGCTTCACGAGCGGAATTGGAAGCGGAAAGTTATCGTTACCTACCAAAACAATGGCCTGATTCGGATTTTTCTTGTCTGTCTCGACAGACATTTTTTCTTTTGCCTTGGCGGCGAATGCCTGCGCGCGATTCTTGTCCTGAACCGGGTCTTCGGAAGCGACTATATCCTCGCCATCCGGCCCCAGAATTTCCTTCGCCGCGGCAACGTCAAAATTCGCCGCTATCTGAACAAGGGCGTCGGCCGCCTGTTTCGGCGTGTCGAATTCCTTTTGTTTTGGTTGCGACGCCGCAGGCGCATCCGGTTTGGCTGGCGCGGCTGCGTGCAAGACGAGGCTTAACAAACAAGAAATAACGATCGTAGAAGCGATCAGAGAGATTTTTGGCGAAGTCATAATATCTAGTTTTGTTTTCATTGGTTTTTCTAAATCAATGGTTTGATTATCTGCGACGCCCTCCGCCGCCGCCGCCTCGGCCACCACCACCGCCGCCACGGCCACCGCCGCCGCCACCACGGCTCATCCCACCGCCGCCACGACCGCCGCCTCCGCCTCCACCGCGACTCATTCCGCCGCCGCCCATGCTTTGGCCGCCTCTGCTGCTACTGGCGCGCGCGTAGTTTCCGCTACCACCGCTGAATCCTCCACCCTTGGCACCGGCACTAGGCCGGGATGATGCGCTGCGGTTACCGACTTGGCTCTTAGCGCTACCGCCACTGGGACGAGCTCCAGCGCCGCCGGGCTTTCCGGCACCACCAATGCCACCCCGGCACCACCAATGCCACCCGCACCGCCGGCACCACCGGGTCTTCCGGCGCCGCCAACGCCACTCGCACCGCCGGTACCACCGGGTCTTCCGGCACCACCAACGCCACCCGCACCACCGGGGCCACGTCCGCCAAATTTGTTGGCCGTCCCTCGATCTCCATAGGGAGCATTTCCACGGTGCTGCGGATTGTGCTGCCACTTACCACCCTGGCCAGCTTGACCACGATTGACGTTCCTATTGGAGTTCCGGTTGAAATTATTATTGTTGTTGATGTTGACATCGCCACCGCCCCAATTGCAATCGCCCCAGTGGCCGCCCCAAGCGCCCCAAGCAGCGGCACCCAGCGCAATTCCCGCTCCCCACATCAAAGCCGTTCCTGGCACATAGCCCGGATAGGTATAAGGGTAGTAAGGATACTCTGGCGGGGGCGCACCATAAACGACCGTCGGGTCGTACGACGGCACGTAAACTACTTCCGGGTTAGCTTGCTCAACTACGATCACCTGCTTGCCGCCCTCGACTGTCTTGGTCTCCACGGTCTGCTGCGCGCTGGTTTTTAGATTGCCGGTGCCCTGGGCTTTTGTTCGCATGCGCTGGACTGCGTCCATCACGTCAGATTGTTGCGCCAGGAATGCGTTTCCCAAATCCGTCGTCCATTGGATATTGCCGGCCATACGCTGCACCACGTCTGGAAACTCTACCAGTCCCTGTACGCTTGGGTCCCAAGGCTGCTTGGCTACCGCGTCCCCCAGCGCTTTGCCTTTCAAATTCTTGTTCTGAGCCATCCACTGCTGAAGTTGGATGATCTCGAGTGGATAAGTGGAAGCAGCCAGCGTTTGAGCGAGCAGCGGATCCGAATAAAGAGCGATCGGCGCGACCAGAGAATCCAATTCACCACTCGGAAGCTTGGGAGCCTGCTCCGTGCCTGAGGTCGTAGTGGTCATGACCTGCGACTCGGCTTGCTGTCCCAATGCTGCCGTGGAGCCCAATAAGAAAGATGCGAGACCTGCGATGGCAATCATGCCATGAAATAGTTTGCAGCTTGGTGATTTCATAAATTTTTGCTTTCCAACCGTTGGCCGCCAGTATAGATGAACTTTTACCGAATGGTATATAGGACTTTCGTCCAATAGAAACCTTCAGAAAAAAGTCACAAATTTTGTGGCGCAACCAAAAATAAAGGAAACAACCATGAATAATGTTAAGAAGATCTTGATTCTATTGCTCGTCGTCGCAGTGATGACTGGCTTCACGCAGGCGGCGACTCACCATGAATCCAAGCCAGACGCGACGTTGCGGCTCCGCACCGGTGGCTTCGCTCTTGGAATTGGTGTCAGCTGGGGATCAGGCACGCTCACCTACCGAGGCAAAAACTATCCGGTCAAAGTAAAAGGACTGTCGGTAGGCAGGGTCGGGGCGACTAGTTCTTCTGCTTATGGTGAGGTTTTCAACATGAAGCATCTTCAAGATTTCAGCGGTCACTATGACGTGGGTGGCGCAGGGACGCGGGGCGTGACTCTTGGCGGTGGGAGAACCGGCACTATCATGTCAAATCACGCCGGTGTGATAATCCGCGTTTCCTCCACGCAACAGGGCGTTGCTGTCAACGCGACTGGCGGTGGCGTTGATTTGCAACTTCAGTGATAACGGAATCGCCTTACAAATAAACTGAGTGCGCCACTCACGGCGCACTCAGCAACTGCTCGAATGGCCGAGCTTTCCTCACCCGCTGCCGTAATTGAGATTGCAACGGCAACCCCATGGGTGCGGAAATCGCCGTCGCCTTGGGTACGCGGACCAGTTTGGGACGGGTTCTGGATGCTCAGTGCGCTTTGGCTCGCGCCCATCATCCTCTGGCTCTCCCATGGGTATTCTAATCCCGAGTCGAGTCCCCTCGATCTGTTGTATTTTGGCCTGACTGCCCTGTTTTGGATTGGTCACCGGTTGTCCAGCACCTATCTCGCGTACTGCACCGAAGCGTACCGACCGCTTCTACGACTGAAGCCGATCCGATTTGTCGTACTCCCGCTTGCAATAACAGCAGCATGCTTTGCCATATTTCTGCCTGGCGACTCGGCGTTGCCATGGACGCGTGAGGAGCGGCTGATTGGACTGGCGATTGTCGATTACGCGTGGGTGACATACCATTTCGCGTCGCAGCATTTCGGTGCTCTTTCACTCTACCGCGCGCGCGCCGATCGCGGCCGGTGCATTCAGACTAGACGACTGGATCGTTTCTTTGCGCTTACTGTAGGCGGCATTCTTGTTTTTGTAGCAGACATTCTCGCCGGAGCTGTCGCCTATCAAGAGCAGTGGATCGACCGCTGGTCCTTCGCCGGCTGGATCGTCTCGGCGCAGAATGGAATCCGCGGCGGTGCGATCCTGGCGCTGTTTATCGCGACAGCGATAATGTTGTTTGCAGAGGCGGGTGCGACGCGATGGTCGTTGCCACGCGTATTGTACATTGTTGGAATCGCGGTGATGGTTGGCCTCGCTCTTCGTCCGAGGAGTTTGTTTCTCTTCCTGGTGATCTGGACCTCGCAGCACTGGATTCTGGCCACAGGGCTGGGTTCGCAGACACCGCGAGCGGAGCCGGCTCCCACGAGCGGCCTTGTGCGCGGGCTTTTGCATAAGTTGAACGTTCGACCGTGGGCAGTCGTGCTCTTCTTCACGGCGTTGTCCGTAGTGCTTTTGCCGCTGTTCGAAGTGGAAGCAAACCGAGAGACAGGCACATACTATGGCGACCGAATATTCGGTGCGATTGCGATGCAACTACGGACATCGTCCTGGGTACCTGTGTTCGTAGCTCTCGGCTTTGCGACGGGTTTCATTCATTACTTGCTCGATCGAAGCGTTTATCGAATGTCGGATCCGCAAGTGCGCGCGGCAGCGTCTGGTCTCCTTGACCAGCGAGCAAGACTTCGCCTCCAGCGGCGCCAATGAGAGTGATCCTCAACGTGCTATTGCAACATGCCCTCCGCGTCGAGCCGCATGAGCTCGATGCGGTAATTTGCTTTGGGATTTCGCGGCGACGGGTCGGCGACGAGCATCACGCGTTCGGCGGTGATTCCGTTCTCGCGCAGCCAGCGCGCGATCTCATTCGCGCGACTATTTCAGCCACTTGATTTTGATTTCCTTTTCCAGCGGCTTGAATTCCGTGTTACCCGTGACCAGTTCGGCTCTCCTCTCTTTTGCCAACGCAGCCGCGAAGGCATCGGCGTACGCGACGCGGTAGCTCGCCTTGAAGATCGCCGCTTGCCGCGTCATTTTGAGATCGTCGCCGACGCCAACAATTTCTATCGGCAACGACGCGATTTCCTTGATCCGTGCTTCGGCTTCGCTCTGGGATGTTTCGCGCATTGTGTTGTAATAGATTTCGCCCCAGTTGATCACGCTCATCAGCAACCTGTGCCGGTCCAACGCGGCGCGATGGATGAGTTCCTCCACCGTATCGGCAACTGGTTCGTCTTCGAAAAAGGCAATGAGCGCCCAGCTATCCAAAACTTTTGTGGCCATGTCACAGTTCGCGCTCGAGTTTGCGGTCTTCGGTCATCGCCTTGAGCACGCCTTTGCCTTTCAGCGAACCGCGCAGGCTGCGAATATAAGAGCGCGTGATCGGCTTGAGCAAAATGCCCTCGGGCGTTGCGATGACTGCCGCTTTGGTTCCTTCTTCAATCTCGAGCTCTCTACGGAACTTCCGCGGGATCACTACCTGGCCTTTTACGGTGAACGTGACAGTCTCCGTTTCGAGCAATACATCCATGATTAGTTATACGACATCAACAAAGTAAGGCAAGAGATTTTTGTAGGATAATTATTCCTGCTCACACTTTTCTGGCGGGAGTCCGTAGACCTCGATGCGAAACTGATCCGCCTCACGTCGGCGATCAACCTGTCCTAGGCGTGCAGCCGCATAAGCTCAATGCGGTAATTTGCTTTCAGATTTCGGGGTGACGGGCCGGCAACGAGCATCACGCGTTCGGCGGTGATTCCGTTCTCGCGTA
>QHMS01000150.1 GCA_003217895.1 Verrucomicrobiota bacterium | reverse complement strand
GCGGATCACCTGTCAGCGGCAAGACCATCAACTTCACACTGAATGGCAATCCGGTGGGGAGTGCCATCACCAATGGCAGCGGTGTCGCAACCAAGACTGGCGCCAGCCTTTCCGGAATCTACCCGGGGTTTTATCCATCGGGTGTTGGGGCTAGTTTCGCAGGTGACAGCTCGTATTCCCCCAGCAGCGGGACAGCGTCCTTAACGGTTGTGTATGGCACATGCACCGGGCAGAATCCCCCAGGAGGCGTCATTTTACCGCCAATCAACACCGACGGCAGCAGTGTGTTCAAGAGCAACAACGACAGGACCATCCCAGTGAAGTTCACGGTGTGCGACGCCAACGGCAACCCCATCTCCGATCCGAACGCGACCTTTCTCAACGGATGTTGCGGTTCGATAACCATGCTGACCCGCACGCGGGGCACGGTGGACAACGTGAACGCAAACGGCACTACGGATATTCCCGACGTTGCCTTCCACTTTGTTGGTGACCACTGGCAGTTTAACCTCGTCACCAAGAACCTGGACGCGGGTTACACCTACACGTTCCAGATCAATCTTAAGTTCGGCGCCATCCAATTCACTGTAGCCGTGAAGTAACGCCAAAAAAAATTAGCCCCCGAGAAGAAAACAGCGCCGAGAGCGCAAATCGCCCCGGCGCGTTCTTTCTCGGGTCGATGTAATCCATAGATTCAGATACGATCCGACAGGATGTTCTGCGTAAGAAAAATTTTTGTCTTGGCCTTGCGCCGGGGTTTTGGAAAAGGCCCGCCGGTGTCAGGAAAGACGAATCATTTATGATGCCCCGAAAGAAAATTGCGCGAGGTCTTCCACCACTTCCCGCGAGGCTCACCTTCAAGGCAAAGAAGCACAAGGGTGCGGAATTGCTGGAGATTTTGCGCGGCATCGCCATCGCAAACCAGCGGGAAGAGCCGCAGGTTTTTTATCCCATAAGAGAGCTAGCTCGTCACCTTCGTGTCACTGTATCGACCGTATCGCGAGTTTACGATGCACTCGAAGAAGAAGGAATCCTTGTCAGCATTCGCGGATCTAAAACACTGCTGCAAGGCCTCAGCGGCGGTCGGCATCTGAGCGTGCTTGGCTTTATTGGAATGCCAGTACTCACATCCTCTTTCGTTACGCTTCAGGATTGTCGCACATTTTTCATCCGTACGAGACGCGAGCTCCGTGTTCGGGGTTTCGCCGTTGCGACGGTGTTTTACGATCGGAACGAAGGTCAAAACGGACGTCTCTTCTCCCGAATCGACAAGTATAATTTCGACACCGTTCTGTGGCATCAACCCGACCGCGTAGCGAAAGAAACTGTGCCGCAAGTCAAAGACAGGGGTGTCCAAGTCATCGGAGTGAGTGATCGCTGGTTTCCGACGATCCGCTGCCGATACGAAGTGCAACGCGAGTCGGCCATCATGTCGGTCTTGCGCGATTGGCACACAAACGACGGAATCACATCAGCAGTTGTTGTTCGCGGGATTGAAATATCGGCCCCAAAGGAAGAGCTGCTCAAGACATTGCTCGAGGAAGGAGGAATCGCCTACGAATTTAAGAGTGCCGGCGATCAGCGGCTTGCCGACTTTCTCAAGTCACTAGCCGGAGATGAACGTCGCGCGTTTATTTTTCCATCAACGGCAGCGGCGCTCTTTGCCTTTCGGGCTCCGGACGCACTCTCCAAACTGATGAGTCGGGCTCGTGTTTTACTAAGCGGCGGACCGGCCAGCTTCCCATTTGCGCAAGTCCCCGACGTCGTCGCCGACCTGGTTATTGTCGATTGGCAATCGGTTGCCGAGCAAATCGTCAGCGATTTGATCAGCCGCAGAGCGTTCGAACGCGCGGAGACAACGGTGTTCGAAGCTAAAGCCCATCTGCGCGCACCACTGATTCAATACGCGCAGAGACTTTGAACGATTAGATCGTAACTGTGCGAAGCAATTCTGTTTTAAACTGTTTCATAACTGTTTCATTCGCAAGGCAGCCAAAAGCCCCTTATTCATAATATCACCGTAACTAGGGCTAGGGCGGTAGTCAGGTCCACTATATAATCCCATAGCGGCGCTTCAGTGACCGCGTGCCGATGCCCCCCAGGCAGCTAAGCTGCTAAGGAAAGGCAGCGAAAACACAGACCAAAACATGAAAAGAACAACGACAATCACCCTTACAATTGCAGGATTACTAGGGCTGGCAGGAATGCTTTACGCCGCCG
>QHMS01000149.1 GCA_003217895.1 Verrucomicrobiota bacterium | reverse complement strand
TTTGTAACGTTGTGCGGTAACTTGACAAACGGGAGGCCCATTGTGGTAGAAGGATCGCGCCTGCTTATCTGTCGCGGACGTATGGATTATTGGATTCGCATTTTTTTGGTTCTTGTTGCCAGCTTGTGGAGTGCGGTTCTTCCGGCAAACGCGCAGGTGAACGTCACCCAGGAACACAATAATCTTTCCCGCGACGGCCTTTTCATCGATGCGGCCTTTACCCGGTCT
Source organism: Verrucomicrobiota bacterium (assembly GCA_003217895.1). Classification (GTDB taxonomy): domain Bacteria; phylum Verrucomicrobiota; class Verrucomicrobiia; order Chthoniobacterales; family UBA10450; genus Udaeobacter. The sequence continues at coordinate 2,497 of QHMS01000149.1, read as the reverse complement.
GCTGCCGCCAACCTTACACGCGACCTGAATTTCGACGGCACAGTTTCCGGCAACGTTTACGCCCAACCGCTTTACATCGAGGGCGGCCCAAACGGGCCGATGATGATTGCCGCAACTGAATCGAACAACATTTATGCGCTCGACGCCGTCACGGGAAGCATAATCTGGCAGCGCAATGTCGGCGTGCCGGTGAGCTCTGGTCTTCCGTGCGGAAACATTAATCCGGTTGGCATCACCGGCACGCCCGTTGTCGACCTTGCCTCGCGATCACTTTTCTTTGACGCATTGATCGACGGCCCAACCAAGAAGCATTTCATTTTTTCGCTAAACGTAGACACCGGCGCCACGAATCCAGGCTGGCCGGTGGATGTGAACGCCACCGCCACCTACAATGGTATTGCTTTTACCTCGCTGGTACAGGAAGACCGCGGTGGGCTGGCTCTGGTGAACGGGATCGTGTACGTGTGTTATTCCGGATACGCCGGAGATTGCGGCGTTTATCATGGCTGGGTTGTGGGCGTCGATATCAATGACCCCACCAACGTGCATGCCTGGGCGACGACAGCCATTGGCGGTGGCATTTGGGGACACGGCGGTGTTGCCAGCGACGGCACAAACATGTTTGTCGTCACAGGAAACACTTTTAATACGGGCGGCAACTGGATGGGCGGTGAAGCTATCATTCGGCTGCAAGCTGGACCGACTTGGACTGGTCAGCCGACTGACTACTGGGTGCCTATCAATTGGTTTTCGCTCGACAATAGCGATACCGACCTCGGGGGTGTCAGCGCGACGGTAATCGATGTGCCTGGAGCTACGCCGTCCCAGCTTGTGCTCGCCCTGGGCAAAGATGGCAATGCCTATTTGCTGAACCGCAACAACCTCGGTGGTATCGCTGCGCCGGTGGCCCAGGCGAATGTGGGAGGAATTAACCGGGGGACATCGGCTGTCACCTACCATACCAGCCAGGGAACATATTTTGGTTTTCATAACGATGCGGGCGCGATTGCCGCCTGGAGGATTACCGCTACGAGTCCACCCACGACCGTGAACGCGTGGACAATAAGTCAGAACGGCCGAGGCTCGCCCTGGGTCACGAGCACTGATGGAACCAATAACGTGATTGTCTGGGTGGCGGGTGTCGCGGGTGACCAGCGATTGCACGGGTACGATGGTGACACAGGCGTCGTCATTTACGCAGGCGGCGGAGCTAACGAATTGATGAGCGGGACCCGGCAGTGGAATACCGGCATGGTCGCTCGCGGCCGGATCTATTTCGGCGCCGACAACAAAGTTTATGCCTTTCGTGTGCCCGGTGCGCCTACACCCACACCTACGCCCACAGCGACAGCCATATTTACTCCAACACCTACAGCTACTGCTACACCCACGCCGACGCCTGCGGCATCGCCCACAGCGACAGCCACGGCTACAGCTTCACCAACACCAACGCCGACACCATCCGCCACTCCGACACCTTGCACGGCGCCTGCGGCTCCGAGCGCACAAGCCGCAACCAATGTAACTTTTAGTAGCTTTACCGTGCACTGGAACAGCATAAGTGGTGCGACCGGTTATCGGTTGGACGTATCCACCACCAACCATTTCACCACTTACGTACCTGGTTATCGGGATTTGGACGTCGGAAACGTGACCAGCTACCCCGTGACCGGGTTAAGTGCGCACACGACTTACTATTACCGGGTGCGAGCGTACAATGGGTGTGCTACAAGCCATAATTCCAACGTCAAAAATGTAAAGACGCTGTCCTGCAAGCCTGCGGCTCCGAGCGCACAAAATGCAACCGACGTGACTTCCAGCAGCTATACCGCGCACTGGAGCAACGTAAGCGGTGCGATCGATTATCGGTTGGACGTGTCCACAAGCAATACGTTCGCCACTTACGTAACTGGTTATCAGGATTTGAGCGTCGGAAACGTGACCAGCTATCCCGTGACCGGGTTAAGTGCGCATACGACTTACTATTACCGATTACGAGCGTACAATGGGTGTGCTACAAGCTCCAATTCCAGCGTCAAAAGTGTACAGACGTCGCCCTGATGTCAGCAGGCGAGCCGGACTGTATTTACTCGTTGTCCGTCGAACTCCGAACCGACGGCCAGCTTAGCCGCTAACAGTGCTGTGCCTTGGAGTCAAGGTTTTGCTCCCGGCAGAGGCTTGGAACTTTTGAGGATTTCTCCCTCCGGCGTGAGGTTGGGAGGCTTGCCGCCAAAAATGACCCGGTTTGGTCTTTGGGCGAGCTCATCAACGAGCACTTTTGCGTGCGTGGTGAGCACCTTCAGGTTCAAAAGCGTCACGTGCAGTTGTTTCAACTGTTCCTGAAGCTGCTTGTCCGTGGATTCGATGAAAGTATTCCCTGTGGTCAGGAATGTGTCGGCGCCTTTAGCTACGCTATCAAGGTTTGTGATCACGTTCTGCAAATTGTCCGCATCGAGCTTCAGCGAATCAGCCAGTGGCCCGAGTTTTGGCGTGAATT
>QHMS01000148.1 GCA_003217895.1 Verrucomicrobiota bacterium | reverse complement strand
CCTTGCCATCGTGCGGGCAAATTTCCGGAACATCTCATTCCGCGGATGGGCACGCTGCGTTTTTATGCGCCATATCTAAAAGAGCACGGCTGCGCTGGCGTCAGCTACACGGCGTACGGCTTGATCATGCAAGAATTGGAACGTGCAGATTCGGGCCTGCGCTCGCTGGCGTCCGTGCAGGGCGCGCTCGCGATACAAGCAATCCATTCGTTCGGCAGGCCGGAGCAACAGGCGCGTTGGTTGCCAGGGCTCGTGTCGGGCGAGCGGGTCGGTTGTTTTGCGCTCACGGAGCATGGACACGGGTCGGATCCAGGCGGTATGGAAACGCGCGCCAGACGCGATGGTGACCATTACATTTTGAATGGCAGCAAATGCTGGATCGGGAACGCGTCGATCACGGACGTCAAAGTTGTCTGGGCAAAAGATGACGATGGCCGCGTGGGCGGATTTGTGGTCGAGAAAGACGCGCCGGGATTTCGCGCGCAGGACATCGAGGGAAAATTCAGTCTGCGCATGTCGCGCACGTCGGAGTGCTGGTTTGAAAACTGTCGGATACCTGTGGAGAACCGTTTGCCCAAGGCCGAGGGTCTTAAGGCGCCGTTATCGTGTCTGACGTACGCGCGCGTTGGCATCGCGTGGGGCGTCATTGGTGCAGCGATTGATTGCTATGAAACTGCGTTGGCTTACGCCAAATCGCGCGAACAATTTGGACGACCGATCGCCGGTTTCCAATTGGTGCAGCAAAAACTTGTCTGGATGGCCCAGGAAATTACGAAGGCACAACTATTGGCGTTGCGGCTCACCCGTCTGATGGAAGCTGGTGAGGCGCGGTCTGCGCAGATTTCGCTGGCGAAACGCAACAACGTATGGATGGCGCTCCAATGCGCCCGCAAGGCGCGTGACATCCTCGGCGCTGCGGGAATCACTGATCGCTACTCGGTCATCCGGCATTTGATGAACCTTGAAAGCGTCTCGACGTATGAAGGCACTCACGACATCCACACGTTGATCATCGGTCGCGACATCACGGGTGTCGATGCGTTTGGTGGATAAACGAGATGGTCATTCCGAGCGAAGTCGAGGAATCCCGCCGAGAATGCTTCAGGTAACGCCACGGGATCCTTCGACTTCGCTCAGGATGACTCGCTCAAAAAATGGGTTAACGTAAATCTATGAGTGAGTCAGTTTACATTCTCGGCGGCGGACGCACGGATTTTAAGCGTAACCTGAAGAAGGAAGGCAAAACGATCCGGCACATCATCATTGAGGCTGGCAAGAAGGCGATCGACGACGCAAAGATCGACCCCGCGGAGATTCAGGCGGGCGCGGTTGGCAATTTCAATGCGGGGCAATTCACGAAACAGTTGCAGCTCGGCGCGTTTATCCCGGAGATCGATCCGAAATTGCGGGGGATACCGACGATGCATACCGAAGCGGCGTGCGCGTCCGGCGCGCTGTCGGTTTTGCTCGGCGCGGAATGGATCATGGGCGGATTTTATGATGTCGTGCTGGTGGTTGGTGCGGAGCAGCAGAAAACGATGTCGTCTCTCGACGGGGCCGATGTGCTCGGCGCGGCAGCCGACTATCACAACGAAAAGCCGGAGTATGGCGATTTCATGTTCCCAAAATTGTTCGGACGCATCGCACAAATTTACATCGAGAAATACGGCGCGACCGAAGCAGACCTGGCTCGAGTGGCGTGGAAAAATTATGCGCACGCAAAGTTGAATCCGCTCGCGCAAATGCGCGATGCCGATCTCACTTTCGATTGCGCATCGCAAGTGTCCGACAAGAATCCAAGCGTCGCGCCGCCGCTTAAAGTTTCCGATTGTTCACAGATCACCGACGGCGCGGCAGCGGTCGTTCTGGTTTCGGGAAAGTATCTGGACAAAATCGGTCGTGATCGGAGCAAGACCGCGCGACTGTTTGGGTACGGTCACACGACCGATTATTTGCCGCTCGACAAAAAAGATGCGCCAACGTTTTCAATCGCGCGCAAGGCGGCTGAGAAAGCTTTCCGCATGGCAAACCTGACGCCGCGCGATCTGCAAGGCGCCGAAGTACATGATTGCTTTTCCATTACTGAAATTGTCGCATACGAAATCCTCGGGCTCGCCGAGCCGGGCAAAGGAGTTGACCTTGTGAAAAGTGGTGCCACAACGTTGCCGCAGGTGCGTTCGGAAAAATCCAAAGCGTCTTTTGAGATTGTGGTAAACGCGGGTGGCGGCCTCATTGGCGACGGTCATCCTGTAGGCGCGACCGGTGTTCGGCAGGTTTTCGAAGCCTACCAGCAGCTGACAGAACAGGCAGGCGCTCGTCAGATCGAGAGCGTGAAAAGATTCCTGACGTTCAACATGGGCGGCAGCCTGACGACTTCGGTAGCCATGATCTGGGGCCGGGATTAATCGCGCGACATCGGCAAAGACGGCGCAGTGCGACGTTTTCGCGTCGCTTACACTCTGTGGTGAGAGACAAGACCAAAATGCAGGCCACGCACGTTTCCTAAATTGTGACCTCGCTTGCGATCGAAGAACTTCCCGCTGCGATAAAGGAGGACGTAGAGGACTTCCTCGAGAACCATCCACGCAGCCCGGCCGCTCGGCTGCGCCCCAGAATCGGAATGGTGGGCGATATCTGGCTGGCCTTTATAGGGACGAAGGTGCGAACGGGCGCTAGTGGACTGGGTCACACGCCGCGCGGCGCGCTGGAGGATTTCAACCGGCATTTCATGGAGCCGCTCATTTCTTCAAACGGCTCAGGACCACATTAGATCGCGGAATTAAGGACTCAGGGCTTCCCGCTATCGGACGATTCACATGAAAGTCCCGTTCACGCTCGGGGAGGTTGGTCACTTTGGTCTGGCGGTGCCTGATCCGAAGAAAAGCGCGAAGTGGTTCGAGCGCGCGCTGGGATTACACAAAGAATTCGATTTCGAAAATGGCGTCGCGGTCGGCAACGATTATGTCACGATTGCGTTGTTCAAAGGCAAACCGTCGCCGGAAACCATCGATCACATCTCATTTCATTTACCAGATATGGCGACGCTGCGAAAAGCGCTCGCGCATTTGAAGAGTATCGGTGCAGATATAGAAGATCCGGGAGATGAAATT
>QHMS01000147.1 GCA_003217895.1 Verrucomicrobiota bacterium | reverse complement strand
ATTGCCAAGGCGACTCCGGATATTGGTTTTCTCCATCGCGGCGACGAGAAAATCGCCGAGAACATGCAATACAACCAATTTGTCCCGTACACTGACCGGCTCGATTATCTCGCGCCGCTTTCAAACAACGTAGCTTACGCGCTAGCCGTGGAAAAATTGATGGGCTGGGAAATCCCACCGCGAGGAAAAGCCATCCGCACGATTTGCTGCGAAACCTCGCGCATTTCCTCGCACCTGATGGGTCTTGGCGCGATGGCGCTCGATCTCGGTGCGATGACGGTCTTCCTCTACACGTTCACCGAGCGCGAAAAACTTTATGACCTTTTCGAGCTGCTCACAGGCGCGCGTTTTACGACTTCCTATACCCGCGTGGGCGGACAAATCCGCGATTTGCCCGAGCGTTTCACCCCGCAACTGAAGAAATTCCTCGACGATTTCGAGCCGAGTCTGAACGAGTGCGACAGATTGCTGACGCGCAACAAGATTTTTGTCGATCGAACCAAAGACATCGGCGTAATCTCGAAGGAGCGCGCGATTGCTTATGCGCTCTCCGGCCCGAATCTGCGCGGAAGCGGGATCGAACATGATTTGCGGCGCAAACATCCGTACCTCGACTACGACAATTACGATTTCGATGTGGTGATCGGCAGCTCGGGCGATTGTTATGATCGTTATCTTGTGCGGATTGAGGAAATGCGCCAAAGCGTGCGGATCTTGCGGCAGGTGATCGATAAACTGCCCGGCGGACCGATCAATGTTGCGGATTGGAAAAACATGACTCCGCCCAAGTCACGGGTGATGACGAAAATGGAGGAGTTAATTCATCATTTCATCGTAGTGACGGAGGGACTCGACGCGCCGCCGGGCGAGATTTATTTCGCAGCCGAAAATCCAAAGGGTGAACTTGGCTTTTACATTAACAGCAGAGGCGGCGGCGTGCCGTATCGGTTGAAAATTCGCGCGCCATCGTTCGCGAACCTCAGTATCCTTCCCGAGCTTCTACCGGGTTGCATGGTGAGCGACGTGCCCGCTGTGTTAGGGAGTCTGGACTTCGTCATGGGGGAATGCGACAGATAAGGAGATAATGACGAATGACGAATTCCCAATGACGAATGACGAACTAAATGCCCGTCATTCCGAGCGAAGTCGAGGAATCTCGTGGCGAAACCGAAGAGCCATTCCACGGACTGCTTCGACTTCGCTGCGCTGCGCTCAGGATGGCATCTCGTCATTCGTGCTTCGTCATTCTTTCGACATTCGCCGGCCACGCCGTAGCCTGGCGGAGGCGGGTCATTTGTCATTCGTCATTCTTGCGCGGTTCGTGCTCATCCTAACGCTGGCACTTACGCTTTCCTGTTCCGGCAAGCGCATCACCAAAGCAAACGTGGATCAGGTATCAGAAGGCATGTCGAAGAAACAGGTGGAATCGATCCTGGGCCCGCCCACTTCGCTCAATACTCAGGATTTGGTAATCACGAAAAAGACAACTTACATTTACCGGCAGGGCAAAGATACCATCACAATCGTTTTTAAGGACGATAAGGTGCAGTCTAAAGACAGCACGTTGTCCGATTAATCGACCACTTTCGGTGGACTCGACCAGTATAGCTGTTCCGCCCGAGCTGGAGCAGAAAATGGACGAAGCAATCGCGCGCTATCCCAGCGAACACCGGCGAAGCGCTGCCATGCCGCTATTGCACTTGTGGCAGGAACACTTCGGGTTCATCAGCGACGAGGCCGTGCTGTGGATAGCTGGCAAGCTTGGTTTGCAACCCATCAACGTTCTTGAGGTGGTCACGTTTTATCCAATGTTTCGCCAGAAGCCGGCTGGCAAAACTCATATTCGCGTCTGCCGCACGCTCAGCTGCGCAATGGCCGGCGGGTTCGAGGTGATGGAAAATTTGTGTGCGACGCTTAAAATTCAACGCCCGCCTGACAGCGAAGGTATTCATAATCCCATTGCTGTCAGTGCGGATGGAAACTACAGCATTGAGTTTGTCGAATGCCTGGCAAGCTGTGGCACCGCGCCCGTATGCCTGATCGGCGAACAGCTGCACGAGCAAATCAATCCAAATTCGATTGGGGATATCGTCCGACATCAAACATCGGACACCAAACATCAAACATCCCCTCACCCTCTCGAACACCGCTTGGTTTACAAAAACATCGGACGCACGGATTGGACGACCGACATCGATTGTTACCTGCGAGACGGCGGTTATGCGCAATTGAGGCAAGCGCTGAAGATGTCGCGCGGTGACATCGTCAACAAAGTCAAGAACTCGGGCCTGCGCGGACGCGGCGGAGCGGGATTTTCGTGTGGCCTGAAGTGGGCCTTCATCAAGTCGGAAGAAAAGCGGCCAGTGTATTTGATTTGCAATGCCGACGAATCTGAGCCGGGCACATTTAAAGACCGCTACATCATTCACGAAGACCCGCATCAACTGCTAGAAGGAATCTTAATTTCATGTTACGCGCTGAACGCGCGCACCGCTTACATCTACATACGAGGCGAATTCCCGGAGGGCGCGAAAATCCTCGAACGCGCCATCGAAGAAGCGCGCGGGCACAATTTCCTTGGGAAAAATATTCTGAGCTCGGGATTTGACGTCGAGGTTTACATTCATCGCGGCGCAGGCGCTTACATTTGCGGAGAAGAAACAGGCTTGATTGAGTCACTCGAAGGCAAGCGCGGTTACCCGCGAATCAAGCCGCCGTATTTTCCGGCGGTACTCGGTCTCTACATGTGCCCGACGATCGTTAATAACGTCGAAACACTCTGTGCCGTAAAACACATTATCGCCATGGGTGGCGCGGAGTATGCGCGCCTCGGCAGGCCTAATAACACTGGCACACGGATTGTGTGTGTGAGCGGTGACGTCCAGCGGCCCGGCTATTTTGAGATCGAAGTCGGAGCGGTAACCATGGGCCAGTTGATCTATGAGATGGCCGGCGGCCTGAGACCAGGCCGCAAATTGAAGGCGGTTATTCCGGGTGGAAGCTCCGCGAAAGTCTTGCGAGCCGACGAGCGATTCAAGCTTAGGGTGAAACAACCCGACGGATCGGTAAAGGAACAGGAAATGTCGATCAACGATATCCCTATGGAATTTGATTCGCTCGCTGCGGCTGGTTCGATGGCTGGTTCGGGCGGCGTGATCGTGCTGGATGATTCGCGCGACGTGGTCTGGGTGTTGAATAACATCAACGCGTTTTATGCGCACGAAAGCTGCGGCCAATGCACGCCCTGCCGGGAGGGCTCGCTTTGGATGAACAAAATCACCGACCGCATGCTGCGCGGCGGCGGCGTTGTGGAAGACCCGTACACACTCAAGACTATTGGCGACAACATCGCTGGGCGCACTATCTGCGCATTTGGCGAAGCGTGCGCGTGGCCGACACAAAGTTTTGTCGAAAAATTCCCAGAAGAATTTGCCGCCCGGGCGCAGAAACCTGTTCCACCGCCGCTACCGCCTGAATACACGCCGGAAGAATTGATCCAGGAAGAATCGATCCCTACAGTTCCAATGGCGCACGACCCCGGCTGGGAAAAAGCCGGAGCGAAAGGCACGATCTAGAATATGAATCACGAAAGCAGGAAAGCAGGAAAAAATCTCAGAGATTCCAAGCTAACCGAGCAAATTATCGCTGCGGCCATCCGGGTACACCGGGCGCTTGGTCCAGGCTTTCTGGAATCAGTTTACGAGGAAGCGCTCGCCGTGGAATTTGCGCTCGGCGGAATCCAATTCATTCGACAACATCCGGTGCCACTGTTTTACCGCGATCACCAGATTGGGGAACATCGTTTGGATTTCCTAGTTGAAGGCAAGATCATCGTTGAGCTGAAGGCGATTAGCCGACTGGAGGATATTCATTTTGCGATTGGCCGAAGCCACCTCAAAGCCACAAATCTC
>QHMS01000183.1 GCA_003217895.1 Verrucomicrobiota bacterium | reverse complement strand
ACGCCGCGGGTCCCTGAGCAATTATCCATCTTGCCAGTGCGCGGGTTCGTCGTCTTTCCGGGGACGGTCGTTCCACTCAACATCCAGCGCGCAGCGTCGCTAAAACTGCTCGATGACACGTTGCCGCGCACAAAGGTGATAGGGCTGGTCGCACAGCGGGACGAAACGAAGGAAGACCCGGCGCCACAAGACCTCTATTCAATTGGGACCGTCGCGCTCGTGCTCAAGCTCATCCGCGAGTCGGAAGATCACGTGCTCGTTATCGCGCAGGGACGGCGCCGTTTTTCTCTCCGCAAAATCATCGCGACTTCGCCGTTTTTGCGCGCTGAAATCGATTTGCCCGATTCCGTCCAGCCGCCAGAAACCAAGGAATGGGAAGCAACCTTCCGGAACCTGCGTGATTCGGCAGCGAGATTGTTCGAGTTAACGCCAGACGCGCCGGAGCAGGCGCGTTTGATGATCTTCAATATCGATAATGCCGAGCAGCTTGCTGATTTTCTGGCGCCGAACTTGAACATCGACGTTGCGCAAAAGCAGTCGATTCTCGAAGAGCTTGATGTAGAAAAGCGCGTTCGCGCTGTGCAAAAGCATATCTCCGCGCAGCTCGAGATTGCTGAAATTCAACAGCGACTGCAAAAAGATGTGGCCTCGCAATTTACCGATGCGCAGCGGCGCGCGTATCTGCGCTCGCAGATCAAGGCCATCCAGCACGAGCTGGGAGAGGGTGAGGGTGGCAGCGAAGAACAAGCGCAGCAATTGCGTAAGCGGCTCGAGGAAGCCAAGCCGCCGGAGGCGGTGATGAAGCAGGCCGAGCGCGAATTGAAGCGGCTCGACTTTATTCCGTCGGCCAGCCCGGAGTTCTCCGTCATCGTCAGTTACATCGAGATTATCGCCGATTTGCCATGGAATAAATTGAGCAAGGACAGCCTCGATCTCGATCAGGCGCAACAAATTCTTGATCGCGACCATTACGACTTGGAAAAAGTTAAGAAACGACTGATCGAATACTTGGCCGTCCGCAAACTCAATCCGCAGGGGCACGGCGCGATCCTCTGTTTTCTCGGCCCGCCTGGTGTGGGCAAGACGAGTCTGGGTCAGTCGATTGCAGATGCGCTCGGTCGCAAATTTGTGCGAATCAGCTTGGGCGGTATGCGCGATGAAGCGGAAATCCGCGGCCATCGCCGCACTTATATCGGCTCGATGCCGGGACGCATCATTCAGGAATTGCGCCGCGCCGGCACGCGCAATCCTGTTTTCATGCTGGATGAGATCGACAAGCTCGGCGCGGATTTTCGCGGCGACCCGGCCAGCGCGTTGCTCGAAGTGCTTGATCCGCGGCAAAACAACGCGTTTGTCGATCGTTACCTCGACGTGCCGTTTGATCTATCCGATGTGATTTTCATCGGTACAGCTAACTACATCGATGGCGTGCCCGACCCGTTGCGCGACCGGATCGAAGTGATGTCACTGCCCGGTTACACCGAGCGCGAGAAACTCGAAATCGCAAAGCGCTACCTTGTGAAGCGGCAGTTGGAGGAAAACGGACTCAAGCCCGAGCAGATCGAATGGCAGGACGACGCGCTCCGCGGAATCATTAACGATTACACGCACGAAGCAGGTGTGCGTGAATTAGAGCGGCAGATCGGCGCGATCTGTCGCGGCATTGCGTCGCAGGTCGCTCGCGGAAAAACCGAGCACGTAACCGTCACGCCGGAGATCGTGCGTGAGATGCTTGGCCCTGCAAAATACGTTCGCGAAACAAAACTGAAGACCAGCAAGCCCGGTGTGGTTACAGGCCTGGCTTACACGCCGCAGGGGGGCGAAGTGTTGCACATCGAAGCGACCCGTTATCCCGGCAAAGGCAACGTCACGCTCACAGGACACATTGGCGAAGTGATGAAGGAATCCGTCCAGGCCGCGCTCAGTCTCCTTCGCAGTCGCGACGGCCAACTGGGCGTGAATTCAGAAGATTTTCGCAAGCTGGATATTCACGTGCACGTGCCTGCCGGCGCAGTGCCCAAAGACGGACCGTCGGCTGGCATCGCCATGTTCACCGCGCTCGCCTCGCTCTTCAGCAACAGACCGGTTCGCCCCGATGTGGCTATGACCGGCGAAATCACTCTGCGTGGGCTGGTTCTGCCGATCGGAGGCTTGAAAGAAAAAAGCCTGGCAGCGATGCGCGCCGGGATTTCCACCGTCGTCATCCCGAAGTTGAACGAAAAGGATCTTGTCGACGTTCCCGAGGAAGCGAAACAAAAACTCAAATTCATTCCGGTCGAAAACGTCGATGAAGTGCTGGCAGTCGCCTTGGAGAAAAACGGGGATTCGCCCGCTTCGCAAAGCAAGTCGGCGTGAATCTCCGAAACCGGAGCTTCGTTACTGCGGATTTTGCCGCTGCCAGGATTGGAGAATGTAGCCGCTCCCGAGCGTGGAACTAAATTCGGTGGGGCGCGGCTTGCCGGCCGGGGCGAAGCATACCTTGTAACCGTTCTCTTCGACCCTGTAGATGCCGAGCATGACTTCTTTCTCGGTGGAGATGGCGTCCATCTCCTTTGGTGTTTTGTTTTCGTCGAGCTTGATCGTCCCCTCCTTGCTGGTGGCGTACTCCGCCGATCCAGGGAAGCGGAACGTGTCCCCCTTAAAGACGATCGTCGTCTGTTTCACCTTGTCTGCGGGCAAGGGCTTTCCATCCTGGAAAGCCGCGACGAGATTCCAAGTGCCCTGCAATCTGTCCAAGTCCGTCTTCGGCATCGGCGCCTGCCGGTTACAGGCCGCCAGCAACAGGCCGAGGGCCGCGATCATCAGGAATTGCGTTTTCACGACGTCCAAAGCGTGGACTCCTGCGTGGCCGAACGCAAGCTCCCACCTACTTCCATTCCCAGTAGTCGGAGTGCATGTTCCCCTCTGCGTCCACCGCGTATTCGAATAGCACCGCGACCTTGTTCAGTCGAGACCATTTTGGCGGCATAGTTTGAAAATAAAGCGCGCCGCGATAAGTCGCGCTCCCATCTTTCTTCATCGTGCCGACGCCGTGTCCTGTCCAGGTGGCCATTTTGCCGTCTTTAGTGACCATCACCCCTTGCCCTTCGCCGTAATGTGTCCCGTCCGGACGGACAACGGTCCAGTAAGTGCCTGTGTCCTTCAGGTCGGTGCCCAGCAACGAGCCGTTTGCCTGAAACGAGGTTTCCATTTTGGGAGCTCCGCCCAAGTTCGGCAATACTCGCTGCATGGTAATTTTGCCCGATATTTCACCGATCTTCTCGCCTAACATAATATTCTCCTGTTGAAGTTTTGCTTGTCGAAGGAGTTAACGTCAGCTTCGAGATCATAGCGAGAGAAATTCGACCGTCTATGAGCGTGTCCAAGGTGGATCGGCTGGTCCTCAAGCCGATGATCATCCGCCGAAGGCCAGTATTGCGTTTCCGGCGTGCTGTGGCGAAGCAAATATCCGGCGGCGAAGCCGCGGCAGCCAACGCGTTGAGGTCAACGCGTTCCACCTTATCGCGCTTCGGTGTTCGCGCGCTGCTCGATCTGTTCGAGACTGGGGTCAGTGTTGCTGATCCAATCGCGTGCTTCGTTGATTTGCTCTGGATTTACCGGGATCGCTCGCGGAATCTGCTCCCCTCTTGTTACCAGTTCACCCTTATACTTCACCGGTTTGCCGCGTTTGATTGGAAACTTCCAGTGATGCCCGAATTTGTAGAGCGCGTAATACATGGTCTTGGCTTCGCCGATGCTGACGCCGCTGCAACGCATGGCGTTGTAGAACATGCGGTCGCAATCCCACCATGGCCGCTTGTGTTCGGTGTAAGCAACGTCGTGTAACACGGAAGCGTTTCGATATTTTCCTTCGAACGGTCCGCCCATGAGAGACCACAGATAACGCGGGATCGAGGCGCCATCGACGACCGAGCCGGCAGGCGCGTCCCAGATGAGGCCCTGCGGATCGGTGTAACTCAACTCGGTTAGCAGCGTCATCGTCCGCCCATCCGAGTTCCATTTTGTGATCGGATCGCCGCTGT
>QHMS01000182.1 GCA_003217895.1 Verrucomicrobiota bacterium | reverse complement strand
CGTTATGTTTTCCGGGACGGTGGTTTTTCGAGTCGCCGATGGCAGACCTCACTTGCGTATTTATTGCAATCAAAACCGCAACGACGTCGCGAAAGGGAATGATTTTGTTGCGCCACAGGTCGTTTACAACACGCCCGATTGGGCCGCACTCGAGAACGATCCGATCTTGCAGAAAGTCAAAACTTATCTGCAAAACGGCGCACTTGAGGCTTCCATTACAGTCGATGCTAATGGTACTCAGAAGGACTTAAAAGTGCTTCTGGAGGATCCGCCCGGCTTCCGTTTGGGCGAGGCATTTCGAAAGATCTATGCTACGGCAAAATGGATTCCCGGTTTTCGTAACGGACATCCTGTTGACTGCACCTTCGACTACGCCTTCTACTTCAAAGTCTGGTACATAGGCTTTGAGCACTACGGCGGAGGGGGGCAATAGGTTTCGGGTCGCGCATCCCGGAAGCTCGAACGCCAGGGGATCGCCGTAATCAGCCCTTCGATCGCTGAGAGAATCTTCGAAACATTCGCCCTTGAAAAAACGGCGCGCTCCGCTTGCGTATCTGTCCATGCGCGCTTTGGCATTTTCTTTGATCGCTTTATTATCGGTTGTCGATCTTGCGTGGTCGCAGGGAAGCGCCACGCCGTCGGGACAGGCAAGCGCCGCGCCATCCGCGCCAGCGGCTGGGCTGCCGATGTTTCGCCCAGTGTTAATCGGCCAAGGTCCAAGTGCGTTGATCAATCGCATCGACGAGCAGGACGTGGTCAGAAAAGGCCAGAAGGATGCGCTGGTCATGTTCCTGTGCGCGGTAAAAAAAGATGGCGAAGTAGAGTGGAGCGCTACATACGGCGGCACACCCGATTCGGATTTTCTCAAGCAAGAATTACAGAGGAGGATTTCACCAGCAGTGAATCCCAGATTTATTCCCGCGGTTCACGATCATCAACTGGTGGACGCGATTTATTACGGCACGGTCACGTTCCGGGTCGTCAATGGGAAGCCGCGGCTGCGCATTTTTTCTAACCAGGAAGCCGGTGAGCTGGAGAAGGAACACGACTTCATTGGACCACAACCTTTCTTTGGAGATGGATCAGGCTTTACGGGATTGCATTATCCTCCGATGGAAAGCGGGCGGGTTCAGGTGGATGGCAAGGTAGAGCTCAAGATGAAGGTCGATGCGACCGGCAATTTGCAGGAGATAAATGTCGTTTCGGAGAATCCGCCTCTCTTGGGTTTTGGCGATGCGGCTCTGAAGGATTTCAGAGAAGCGAAATTCATTCCGGCGTTCCGGGATGGCAAACCGGTCGAGTGCGAAGTGACGTTGCCGGTCTTTTACAAGGCGGCAGGCCTTTGACGCGTATGTGAAGACTGCGACCTCACAGAAAAAACAAGTTGTTCGCCGTCCATTTTTTCAACGTGATCCGCTCAACTGCGCGCGCGAACTCATAGGCACGGAATTGATCTGGGGCGGTTGCTCCGGGATTGTCGTCGAGGTGGAAGCATACGCGGCACTCGACGACGAAGCCGCGCACACTTTTACGCGGCCAAGCGCGCGCAGTTTTATCGAGCGGAACAAAGCCGGTGCTGCTTACGTTTACTTCAGTTACGGCAATCATTGGATGTTGAACGTGCTGGTGAAAGGCGACTCAAACGGGTTCGTTTTGTTCCGAGCGATTGAGCCGCGGCGTGGCGTCGAGTTGATGAAGAAACGCCGTGGCGTTGAAGATCTCCGTCAACTTTGCTCGGGACCAGGAAAACTTACGCAAGCACTCGATATCACTGATCGGCATCACGAAATGGATTTGTGTGTCGATTCGCGCCACTGTCTTGTGTCGGATGCAAAGGCGACTTTCGATGTTGTCGCGGACAAACGGATCGGGATCAGTCGCTCCGCGCATTTGCCGTGGCGATTTACCTTGCGCGGGAGCCCATTCGTGAGCCGAGCAGTGAAACAATAAAACTTCAAATCCCAAGCTCCAACATCCAGAGAAGCTTCAAACCTCAACATTTAAAGCCGCGGTACGACGGTTTGGAAATTTTGATGATTGGAATTTCTTTGGAACTTGGACGTTGGAATTTGGAATTTTGATGAGCGTTGACCGATCTTGCGATTGACCGAAACTCTATTTTTACATGAATCGAAATAGACAACGAGTGCTTCTCGGCATGAGCGGTGGGGTGGACTCCAGCGTCGCGGGCTATTTGCTGCGTGAGCAAGGCTACGAAGTCGTCGGTGTGACGATGAAAGTCTGGCCGCAGGATTGCATCTCGCGCGCGGAAGACAAATGTTGCGGGCCACAAGCGGTCGCCGATGCACGCGGCGTGGCGCACACGCTTGGGATTCCCCATTACGTTGTTGATGAAGCGGACCAGTTCGAGCGACTCGTGATCGATTATTTTGCCAGCGAATACCAGGCCGGCCGGACGCCGAACCCATGCGTGATGTGCAATGAGAAACTCAAGTTCGGCAATCTCTGGAGCAAGGCCAAGGCGCTCGGCTGCGATTATATCGCCACCGGGCATTATGCCATTATTGACCACCATGCTGATCACGTGGTGCTTCGCAAGAGCGTCGATCGACGCAAAGATCAATCGTATTTTTTATTTAGCCTGCACCAGGCGCAGTTGCAACGTGCACTGACACCGCTTGGGAGAATGACCAAGCCGCAAATCCGCGAGATCGCGCGCTCGTTAGGCCTGAGAGTGGCGGACAAGCTCGATAGCCAGGAGATTTGTTTCGTTCCCGGCAACGATTATAAAACGTTCCTGCGCTCGCATCTCGGCGACTCGGGATTTCATCGCGGCGAGATTTACGATCTCGAAGGAAATTTCGTGGGTGAGCACGATGGCATTGAGCTTTTCACCATCGGCCAGCGCAAAGGTCTTCCTGGCGGCTCGATTCGGCCGCGCTATGTGGTCGATCTCGACCCGGAAACGAATCGTGTCATCGTCGGCGACGCCGAGAATCTGGTCGCGGACGAATTCGAAATTGATCGCGTGAACTGGCATGTTGTAGCCGGGATCGGACTGGCCGCTGTAGCCTCGACGAAGGCGGATGATCCCAGCTTGGCGTTCGAAGCCACCGTAAAGATCCGTTATAGTCATCCCGGGACGCCGGCCACAGTCATGCTGTTGGAGAATGATCGCGCGCGCATCCGGCTGCACGAGCCTCAGCGCGCAGTGACACCTGGACAAGCCGCGGTTATCTACGACGACGACATTGTCCTAGGCGGCGGCTGGATCTGCCGGCGCGCTCTTTGTCATCCCGAGCCCCGAACGCCTTCGGGGTCGAGGAATCTCGCGATGGTGCCGTAGGAATCGCATGGCCGCAAAAATTCTGCTCGCGCTGAGCACGTTCCCCGACGCCGAAACGGCGCGACGAATCGCGAACAAACTTGTGACAGAGAAAATCGCCGCGTGCGCAAACATTTTGCCCACTGCTGAATCGATTTACCGCTGGAAGGATAAAATTGAATCTGGAAACGAAACACTCGTTTTTTTCAAACTCAGCGAAGATCGACAATCAGCATTTCAGGAGAAATTGCGCTCGCTTCATCCATACGAAGTCCCCGAGATAGTCTTCGTTCCAGTTGCAAGCGGTTTAACGGATTATTTGCGCTGGGTTGCGGAGAGCTGCGCTAGCTGACGGCCGCTCGGCGTCTTTTCTGGCCCAGCGCGAAAATTGCTGCTCCAATTGCGTTGGCAACCACTGTCACGGCGATTATTTTCACGGCGAAACTCAATGGGCTCGGCACATCAATGATTGGGTAAATGGTGAAAAAAATCGCAGACAACGAGACGGCACCGCCGCAGATCGCCGCGATGCGCAACCAGATCGGAGCGCCCGAGCGGATCGCGCCTGCGCCAAAGATTGG
>QHMS01000075.1 GCA_003217895.1 Verrucomicrobiota bacterium | reverse complement strand
TGCCATCAAAGTCTTCACAGAGGACTCTGACTTTTGAACCGCGCGTAGCTTATCAGAAAGCCATTGAAGAAGTTTATTGGCGTCATCGCATCTGGCCGAAAGAACGTCTCGATCTCAAGCCTTCGCTTGACGCGGTGATGTCGCAGGCGCAGTTGGAAGAGAAAGTCGCAGATTATCTGCGCAACTCACAGGTATTGCAGGATTCCGATCATCACCCAATCACTGCCGAGCAATTGCAAGCTGAAATGGATCGCATGGCGCAGCACACCAAACAGCCGGAGGTGTTGCACGAACTCTTTGAAGCGCTCGGCAATGATCCGTTTGTCGTAGCTGAGTGCCTGGCCCGGTCTGCGCTGGTTGAGCGTTTCTTGACGGGTTCACGTAACGAGCGAGTGAAACAAATGAGCCGAACTCATGAGCAATTTGTAGCTGCTATCGGCAACTACACGCTCCCCACAATTGGTTGGGCTGGATGCACTGATGATAGCTGGAGAGCTACGACCACGACCAACGCGCCTGTCGCGCGAGACTATCACACCGCAGTCTGGAGCGGCAGCAAAATGATCATCTGGGGCGGCTTTAGTAACAACTGTGGTTCTGGCTATTGCAACACCGGCGGGCAATACGATCCCAGCACAGATAGTTGGACAGCCACCAGCACCACTAACGCCCCCGACGGCCGAGCTTATCATACGGCGGTATGGACTGGCAGTGAAATGATTGTCTGGGGCGGAGCTGCTCCCAGTCCTTCGCTGACCGGCGGGAGATATAATCCCAGCACAGACAGTTGGACAGCGACAAGCACCGCCACCGCCCCACCTGCCAGAGTCTTTCACACAGCGGTGTGGACCGGCATCGAAATGGTCGTGTGGGGTGGGTGCGCCAATGATAATTGTTCCCAGCTTTCGGTCTTCGGCGGAAGATACAATCCTCAAACGGATAGTTGGACCTTTACAAGCAACACCAACGCACCTTCCCCACGATATGATCACACAGCGGTCTGGAGCGGCAGCGAAATGATCGTGTGGGGTGGATTTGACGGCTCGAACCGGGTGAACACTGGCGGAAGATACAATCCCAGCACGGATACTTGGACAGCAACAAGCATCACTAACGCGCCCATCGCACGGTACAATCACACAGCCGTATGGGGCGTTGATGAAATGATCATTTGGGGCGGATCGCCCATTGCGAACGTTGGCAACACCGGTGGAAGATACAATCCCGGCACCGACAGTTGGACAGCTACAAGCACCACTAACGCGCCCTCTGCGCGAAGTGTTCCGAAGTCAGTGTGGACTGGTAATGAAATGATCGTTTGGGGCGGATTTGTTAGCACGGGCAACTATTTGAACACTGGCGGGAGATACGATCCAGGTACCGATAGTTGGAGAGCTACCAGCATTACCAATGCACCGGCCCCCCGATACATTCACACTGCCATCTGGAGCGGAAGTGAAATGATCGTTTGGGGCGGAATTGGTAGTGGCCCCACTGATTTGAACACCGGCGGCAGATATTGCGCCGGGTCTGGCGCCACCCCGACGCCAACGCCAACGGCAACGATTACGCCGACAGCAACTACAACTCCCACGTCAACGCCGACGGCCACACCAACACCGGCAGCCACTGCAACCGCGACCGCAACAGCTACAGCCACCGCCACACCGACGCCATGCACGGGAAGATGTCCACCGACGCCGAGGCCACAACCAACTCGAGCACCACGCGCGTAGGGTGGCCTTGGTTTCTCGATCTGTGCACCATCGAGAACTAATCTGGCTGTTCTTAGCAGCGCTTTCACTATGGCCGCAGTCTAACGCGACCGCTGTGCCTGCTGAAGGCGACATACGGCGCTTCCGGGCGCTCGCTGTTTATGCACCGAGGCCCCCTTATCCGTACGAAGCGCGTGCCCGTCGCGAACAGGGATCGGGGCTTGCAGTCCTAACAGTCGATCCGGCGACGGGCAATGTGACCAATGTCGTGATGCGCGCTAGCACCGGCGTTGGAATCGTGGATGAGGTAACGGTCTCCACGTTTTCTCAGTGGCGATTCAAACCCGGCACGGTGAGCAAGGTAAGAGTTCCAATCAACTTCTTTCTGTCGGAGCCTGGAGGCCCTGGAGTCTCGTACGTTGCTGACGTAGTGCGTGCGCCGGATATGGATCAAGTCCTGGCGCCGTTCTTGGGGAAAGGGAACGTGATCAAAGCGCCTCTGCCAAAGTATCCATTACCCTGGACGTCGAAGGGAGGCCGCGGCGTCTATGAGATGCACGTGAATAAGGCTGGCGCGGTTACGGAGGTGAAAATTCCGAAGCCCTCAGGAGATTCGACCTTCGACAAAGTGACAGTGGACACGCTAAATCAATGGCGCTTGCGCAGTGGCCCAAAGATAATCGAATTGCCGCTCACGTTTGTCATGACGCCCAACAACTTCCTTGTTCGGATTCTGTAGGCGCGACCTCTAGGTCGCAGCGATTGGATTAACGACCAATTGCGAGTCGGTCGGCGAGGGGCTGGGGCAGGCCGGCTTTAGCAATCTTCTCTTGCGCGGTCGCGAGGTCGTATTTTATCCGCACTAGTTCGACGAGATTGCTCTCAATGTCGTAAACGCAGTACGCCGCGCGCCAGTTACCATCGCGGGGTTGCCCCACGCTGCCGGCGTTAATGAAATACTTCCTGCCAGGCTCGATGCGAATATGCTCTTTCCTTTCCTGCCGGACGCCGCTCTGGTCCCGAATAAATACCATGGGCAGATGCGTGTGGCCGAAGAAACAGACAGCGGTGCGCTGATAGGTGAAACTCGCGACGGCGTCGAGGTTGTTAAAAACGTAGCCCCATTGCCCGGGTGTATCGAGTGTGGCGTGCACGATCGTAAAATGATGGACCTGTCTTTGTAGCGGCAAACTGCGCAACCATTCCTTGTCCTGATCCGTCAAATTGTCCCGAGTCCAGTGGATGGCGCGCTCGGCCAGTTCATTGAAACGCTCGGAGGACGCAGACAGCGTTGCCTCTTCGTCGTGATTGCCTTTTACCACTGGGCAATCCAGTTCGCGCACGCGTTCGATGCATTCACGCGGGTTGGCATTATAACCGACTACGTCGCCCAGGCATATGAAGTGCGTGCATCTGCGTGCGCGCGCGTCCGCCAGCACTGCTTCGAGCGCTTCAAGGTTAGCGTGGACATCACTGAAAATTGCGACGCGCATAGGTTAACCTTAAAGCGTTAAAACGTTACACCGTTAGAGTCAAAACCGCTTCAATGGTTCAACGATTTAACGCTTTAACGGTCCAGTGTCGGGAATTCTTTGGTCTTGCGGGATTCCAAGTTTATCTTCCAAGAACTTCAGCCGCTTGATCAAGGTGGGCAACCGTTCCCGCGGCCCTTCGTCGTATAAATGGCGAAGGCGTTCATACGCTTCGCGCTCGCGTCCCTCGCAGTAAGAAAGCTCGTAGGCCGAGAAACGTCTGTCCCACGGAGCAGCGCCGGGCAGAGCCGCTGCCTTCGCGTAATATTCGGAGGCGCTCTCGTGATCCTTGTATTTTTCCTTGTATAGCCGGGCAAGCGCTTCGTAGAGCTCAGGACGATCCGGATTATTTTTTATTCCGCGCTCGAGGAAATCTTTGCCCATCGCAAAATATTCGCGCTGCGCTTTGACTCGCAGCGCAAGGCGCGGCTGGGTTTTATCATCCATCGCGGCCACGCTCGCGTTCCAGGCCATGTGCCAGGCCGCTGTGTCCCAAAACAGGAGCGCGTGTGGTTGGAGCGTTGTAACGTGCCGGAACAATAACAACATCCGGCCCCATTCTGTGTCTTCCCAGGCCGAATACGCCTGGATGAAAAGAGCGTCGGCGACTATCGCTCGAAATCCGCTCAAGGCAGCGATGAACCCGAGTTGCCCGATTTTCTCGCGAAGATCGAGATTAAATTCGACGCCGCGGAAATGCTCCTGTCGATGAAGCGTTGTCAGGTCGCGTTCGACTGGCAATTTCAGCACCCCGGCCACGATCAGCACTGCCAGCGCGATAAGGCCTCGCATCATAATTCTTTGCCGTAGAACACAAACGCGGCCAACAACGTGTAGATGACGGTGTAAAAAACGCCAAGCAAAGCAGTTTTGGCGAAAAGCGCCAGGGAAATGGCGGTGCCGGCGACAATGTCATCCACCAGGTTGAAAGCCTGCAAGTCAGGGAAAAGCAGCGCCACAATCGCGAGAAATACTCGAGCAATCAGTCCGCTACTATGTTCCTGCAGCCAATATTCGCGGGCTGTGGCCTCCAAATGTCCGATGAAATAAATGAAAGCCATGACCACAATGGTGAAAATGTTTGAGGTGGCGAATGTGGAAACAAAAAGGGTAAGCGCCGCAAGCAGACAAGCTTTCAGGTAAATGATCACAATTCCCGGAACGATATCGATTTTGAACGCGGAAGATCGAACGACACGCAGAGCATCAGCGATCTGGTCTGGCGGCGCGCCGGGCATTTGTCGCAATATCGCGTGCAGCACGGCCTGTTCGCGCATGTACAGTACAAGCATGAATGCTGCGGCCATCACCAGGGTGCTGATCCCAAGCAACAAAAGAACTCCGGCAATTTTGCCCACCACGTATTCGAAGCGCGGCACCGGCTTGGCGAGAATCGTGTAGACCGTGCGGTCTTCCATATCCTGCGGAAGCAACCGCGCAGTGGCAACGATTGCCAGCAGCGAGGTAAAAATTGAGATCGCGCCGAGCGAAACATCTTTCAGGATTTGGAATTCCTGCTGAAACGAGAACTGTGCCATGAAGATTGAGCTGCCGATCAAAAGAAGTCCGAAAACCAGCAGGACATAAAAAACTTTCAGGCGCGTGAGCTCGGTGATGGTGTTGATCGTAATCGCGTAAATGCGAGAGAAAGAAAAAGCACGATACTTCTTCGCGGGCGTTGAAGTGTTGACGGGCTGAAGTGTTGAAGCGTGTTCGGCGTTTGTCATTTCTGCTTAGTCATTGATTCGTCATCCCTGGCTGTCGCTTCTAGGAACAATCTCTCCAGTGTGGTGGTCGATTTGCGCCGTTCGATTAATTTCGCATCCGATCGGCTGATGAACGATTCGAGCTCGTTGACGAGCTTGTCGGAAGCATCGGCGATGACGAGCTCGGTTTGATTTTCGATCGCGATCAATTCCTGCAAACGCCCTTCGCGCACCAGTACGCCGTCGGCTAGGATGCCGATGCGGTCGCAAATTTCCTGTGCTTGTGCGAGCAAGTGCGAAGAAAGCAGCACGGTGATCCCGCGGCGCTTCAGGTTGAGGATCAAATCGCAAATGTCCCGCGAGCCTGCTGGATCGACGCCGGCGGTCGGCTCGTCGAGCACTACCAGCCTTGGGTCATGAATCAATGCCTGTGCAAGCCCAATACGTTGTAACATCCCTTTGGAATAAGTGCCCAGCCGGCGATTGCGCGCCTTGTTGAGCCCGACGAGGTCGAGCAATTCGTTCACGCGATTTCTTAGCTCTGTGCCTCGCAGTCCGCAAAGACGCCCAAAAAAACGCAGCGTTTCCTTGCCGGTCAGAAACTTTTGGAAGTACGGATTCTCTGGCAGAAAGCCGACCGCGTCCCGGCTTTGTACGAGACGACTATCCAATCCGAAGATTTCGGTGCGGCCGCGCGTTGGAGACACCAGGCCGAGGATAATTTTCAAGGTAGTGCTTTTACCGGAGCCATTCGGCCCTAGTAACCCATATACCTCACCCGGATCGATGCGAAGGTTGAGGTCCTTTACCGCGACTACCCCGCGAGTGGGATGAAACGGAACGGAAAAAATCTTCGTTAATCCATGAACAGCGACGGCCGGATTAGTCATAGCGAATCTCAAAGCCGCGAGCAGCGACCGGGTTGCCCAATTTATTTTCGGTTTGTCTGTGGATCAGCGAGTGCAATTCGCTTTCGGCGACGCGATCCAGAAACGCGCGTAATTCGTTTTCCTCGCCATTAACCTGAAGTTCCACGCGACCATCGGGCAGGTTGCGAACCCAGCCAGTGACATCGAAGCCTTTGGCCACGTGACGCACTGACCAGCGAAACCCAACGCCTTGCACATTTCCTTCGTAGAAAACCTGGAGCGAAATCATGACCTGCCGCCAGACACAGGATACTCGATGCGCGATGCTAGATCGCAAAGTCGGCGCACACAAATCCAGTATCCAGCATCGATAATCGAGCATCGTCTATTTGTACGAATAGACCAGACAGAAGCTGCCTCCATCGCCTTCAACCAGATCGACCGAAACAAAGTACTGTCCGCTGTTCATCGGTGAAAACCCGGCCGCCGCTTTTTCTCCGTTATTGTAGCTTTCGGTCGTCACTTGTTTTCCGCTCTCATCATAGACGCTGACGGCAATTTTCGCCGGTTCCGCTGCGGCAGCGGAAAACCAATACTGGTTTCCCGCGTAAAGATTTACCGTTACCAGGGCGTGCTCGTGCGCTTTGACGATTCCGCACGAGTGTCCATCTCGAATCTTGAAACCATCGTTTGCAAAAGCTCCCGCAACGTCGAGCGCATCTTTGCGTGCTTGCACTTCGGCGTCGGTTTCCGCGCGCACGGCAATGCCGGTCGCCAGCACAAGCATTGAGAGAAAAATCGGGAGCAGGCGTTTCATTTCGGCAGTTCTTTGCTCTCTATTTCGGTCATCAGCTTGCCAACAGTTTCGTTGACTTTCCGCACTTCATCTACACCGGGCGGTTTGCCCGCTGGAAATGAAACGAGCTTTTCAATTCCATTCAGCTGCTCGCTCACATCTCTTACCAGAGGTTCCTGGCGTAACTGGGGCGAGACTTCATTAATTTTTGACTGCATGAAACGAACCAGCGCTGGCTGCCGCAGGACTTTTGCGCTGCGCTCATCATAGTTCTGCATGATCGATGCCGTAACCACCTGGGTGCCGCGAATCCAACCGCCAAGAGTGACAAGGATTACCAAGTCCTGGTCCGCATGCGATTGCATTGAGGATTTAACTTCGTTTTGCGTTGCTTCGAGCTCTTCCTGGAGCGTGTCCCACTCACTGTTCTCGGCGAATTCATTGATGCTTTTGCCGCGGCCAAGCAGGTGCTCGCTAACTCCCAATGCCTTTGCCAGCTTGATGATATCCGACCCGATGTTTTTTACCTGCTGACTGTCCTTTGCTTCGACCGCGATAAAGCCGTCGGCGATCAAACCGCCCAGGTTTAGGGCGATCTGCGCGCGGTTGCGGTAAGTTACCGGCATTGGCCCGCGGTACTGACCCGACCAGTTTGTTTTCTCCGATTTTCCAAGTGCGGCGAAAAGTTCGCCCGGTGTCGGGATACTGATCGAGTCGCTTCTGACCGCTTTTTGCAGTTGATCGCCCGGAAGACGCGCAGTGTCGGTGGCGCCGGTCGCTGCGAAAACGACCGCCCCCAATGCAAGCACGCCCAGTTTGGCCAAACGAATCATCGCCCATGATTATGCGTGCCTGCGCCAAATTGCCAACGGGAATCTCTGGGGCGCGATTGAAGAAGAACTTGGTGACAAAGCTCTGTATGGCGCTACAATGCGCCGAGTGGATTACAGTTACGGCGATTTCCGCGCGCGTCGCGAAGCCAGCGTCTGGCGGCGATTGAACCGGATTCTTCTCGTTCTGCTCATCATAGCGATCTGGCTGGTGATCGTGAGCTTGTTTCTTCCGCCATATAAAAAACTGACGCGGAGCCGGGCGGAAATCGACGACCTGCAACAACAGATGAACGAGCAGCAAAATTTGCTAGCGCGTCAGACCCGTGAGGTCAATTTGCTTAAGACGGACGTGACTTATCTGGAAACGATTGCGCGCGATCGCCTTGATCTGATGAAGGAAGGCGAAACAATTTTTCGCCTCGAGACGACACGCGCCAAACCAAAGCCGGGCGACTCCGCGCGCAGATGATTGTATAGGCGTTCGCCGCGGCGAACGCCGCTACACCTTTGCGCTTCGCATTGAGTTAAACTATATTTTTGCCATGCCAGTAGAAATCTCCATCCCAGATGCTGAGGATTTAAAATCGCGTGTCCGCGAGATGCGGAGGTTTCTTTGACGTCGAAACGCTTCAGAAAAACCTAGCGGTAATCGAAGGGCGCATGGCCGCGCCCGATTTCTGGTCGAATCGAGAGCGCGCTCAAGCCGATGTCGAGGAAATTTCGCGACTCCGCTCGCTGATCAATCCGTTCCAAGAGCTGGAACGCGAGATCGAAGATTTCGGCGCATTGCAACAACTGGCTGCGGAAGAAAGCGACCCTGTCGCTCGTGCTCACGCAGAGAAGGAGGTTGGCAGTGAACACGATCGGCTGCTTCACCAGCTGGAAGAATTCGAGCTGCGCCAGTTTCTCTCCGGCGAGAACGATCGCGCGAATGCGTTTCTGACCATTCATTCCGGCGCAGGCGGGACGGAGTCGTGCGACTGGGCCGACATGTTACTGCGGATGTATCAGCGCTGGATTGAGCGAAGCGGTTTCAAATTCCAAACCGTGGACATTCAACAGGGCGAAGAAGTCGGTATCAAATCGGTGACGTTGCTTGTGACCGGTGAGTATGCGTATGGGCACCTGCAGACCGAGCGCGGCGTGCACCGGCTCGTGCGTATCTCGCCGTTCGATGCGAACAAACGGCGGCACACTTCTTTTGCTAGCGTAGACGTTGTTGCTGAAATTGCCGATACTTCTCCGATAGAAATTAATCCCGCCGATCTGGAGATCGACACCTTTCGTAGCGGCGGTAAGGGCGGGCAGAACGTCAACAAGGTCGAGACTGCCGTGCGGATTTTGCATAAACCCAGCGGAATTGTGGTGGCCTGTCAGGCTGAGCGCAGCCAGGGACGCAATCGCGAGCTGGCCATGAAAATGTTGAAGGCAAAACTTTATCAACTCGAAGAAGACAAAAAACGCGCTGAGATGGAGCGCCAATACGGAGAAAAAGGCGAGATCGCCTGGGGAAACCAAATTCGCTCGTACGTTTTTCAACCGTATCAAATGGTGAAGGATCACCGCACCGGCGCGGAAACGAGCAATGTGCAGGACGTGATGGACGGCGACATTGATATGTTTATCCAGGCGAAATTGCGCGGAGAAAAGAACCTAAAGGGTGAACCGAGCGAGGGCGAAGCATAAGTCTAACGCCAGCGTTCATTGATTTGTCATTCCGAGCGGAGTCGAGGAATCTCTTGATTTTATTCTACGTTGCGTGCCAGACCGAAAATTAGAGATGTCTCGACTTCGCTCGACATGACAACGAGGGCGAAATTGCGCGGAGAGAAGGCGGGGAAAGGCGAGGGGAGCGAAGCACTGTAGCGGCGGTCTCCGACCGCCGAATGGATGCGACGCTCACAGACCGCCGCTACAGGAAACCAGCACCAACCTAAACCGCGCGTCGAATTCACCGCCGTTGTCCGCTCGGCAGCAGGCCAGGCACGCCACGGCACGGCGTGCGCGGTGGACGCGCGGAAATTCCTGGCGGCAATTTGGGCACCGATACATGAAACGCGCCACGTATCGTTTCGCCGGGAAAGGGAGATTGTGGCAGCGCTTTTCATCCGCGATTCCCAAATCGCGGCAAGCCTTCCGCCACTCGGCGCCATGGGGCAGGATGCGCCGCCGACCGGCGCGAAATTGAGCGAGGATATGCGCGAGTTCATGACGCAGAGTGCGATCGATTTCCGCCGGATGCGCAAACAGTAGGGGATTTAGCGAAATGAGTTTGTGCCGATAATCCGCTCGACCAGCAGATGTTTTCAGGCGTGAATTCCACTCGACGCGAATGCCGAAGGCGAGCTTGTTCGCGTCGAGTTCGTACAGGATCTCGCGAGCTTTCGATTCAAGATCGACGTCGTGGCTTGATCCAATGAGATGACCTTCACCAGGCGACTTCGTCGTCCGCCTCTCCCTCACGGAGAGGATTGAGGTGAGGGCAGCCGTGGTTTCGAACGCGAATTCGAGCTGCCTAAGCAACCGCATATGCGCTCTTTCGCGTCTGCAAACGTTCGACAATTTTCTGCACGGCGTCTCCGGTTGCTTTGATTTCGTCAGCGGTCGTCCATTTGCCTAACGAGAAACGAACCGCCGAGCGCGCTCTCTCGATTGGCAAACCCATTGCCAGCAAAACGTGCGACGCCACAACTGAGCCTACCATGCAAGCCGAACCGCTCGATGCGCACACGCCTTCCAAGTCCAGCGCGATAAGGAGCGTCTCCGAATCGAGCCCGAGCAAACTCACGTTCAACGTGTTTGCCAGTCGGGGCGCACTGGCGCCGTTTTGCTTTGCCTCGGAAACACTCTCTGAAATCCGCGTCCAGAGTTCGTCGCGCAACGGCGCCTCGCGCTGCTGTTCGTGTTCGCAATCTCTGAATGTCCACTCAGCGGCGACAGCCATTCCCGCAATTGCAGCAACGTTCTCTGTCCCGGGGCGTCGCTCATTTTCATGCGCGCCGCCGAACATAATAGGTTGGATTGACAAGCCGCTCCGTAGAAAAAGGAAGCCAGCGCCTTTGGGTCCATAAAATTTGTGCGCAGCGAAACTGGCGGCATCGACCAGTGAACCAATGTCATCCTGAGCCCCGAAAGCTTTCGGAATCGAAGGATCCCGCGGCGTTACCTTTGAGGATGCATTGTGGGATTCCTCGACTTCGCTCGGAATGACAGGAATCTTGCCGAACGATTGCACCATGTCGCTGTGCAGGAGAACACCTTTTTCACGACAGATCTGCGAAATTTCGCGCATCGGCTGAATCACGCCGGTCTCATTATTCGCGGTCATGATCGACACCAGGCGCGTCTCGGGGCGAATTGATTTGGCGAGCTGATCAAGATCAACAATTCCGTCGCGCGACGCATTGAGCCATGTCACTTCGAAACCTTCGTGCTTTTCCAAATGCTCGACGGCGTTGAGTACCGCGTGGTGCTCGGTTTTGGCCGAAATCACGTGACCGCCACGTTCCATTCGACATCGCGCGAGACCAAGCACAGCTAGGTTGCAGGATTCCGTTCCGCCGCCGGTGAAAATGATTTCATGCGGCTTGACGTGCAGCAAACCAGCCAGCTTATCGCGAGCATCGTCGATAGCCGAGCGCGCTTCGCGGCCTGCGGCGTGCACACTCGACGGATTGCCAAAATGGCGGTCGAGATACGGCAGCATCGCTTCGCGCGCCGAGTCGCAGAGCGGCGTTGTTGCGTTGTAATCGAGGTAGATCATTAACTCTTATTTCTTAATCTAACTCTTGCTCGTCTGCTGTAGCCGCGTCTCTGTGAGACGCGTGGCGCGCGCTTTCCAAACGCGTCAGCGCTGCGCTTCGCACAGCGAAGCGGCTACAGGATTGGCGCGCGTTCATTCTCGAAATTCATCGCGCGTTGTCGCGGGTCGCTTCTTTCGCTTGGGCACGATGCGCAGTTGTTTTTCCTCGTAATATACCAGTGAATCCGGCGGCACGCTTTGCACGAGAAACACGTTGCCGCCGATGGTTGACCTTGCGCCGATCACGGTCTCGCCGCCCAGGATCGTTGATCCCGGGTAAATCGTCACGTCGTCTTCGACGGTGGGATGGCGTTTTCCGCCTTTTTTAATTTTGCCGTGCTGGTCCTTTTGAAAACTGCGGGCACCGAGCGTGACCGCGTGATAAAGCTTAACGCGCGCCCCGATCTCCGTCGTCTCACCGATGACTACCCCAGTACCGTGATCGATGAAAAAGTTTTCACCGATTTTTGCGCCTGGGTGAATGTCGATTCCGGTACGGCTGTGCGCCCATTCGGTCATGATGCGCGGTATCAACGGCACCTTCTCGTAAAGGAGATGCGCCATTCGATGAATGGCAACCGCTTCCAACGCGGGATAAGCGAGAATGATTTCCTCATAGCTTCTCGCCGCCGGATCGCCTTCGTAGGCGGCGTCGATGTCCGTCCAAAGCAGTCGGCGCACCGACGGCAGCTGCTTCAAAAACTCGCTCAAGACCTCTTCGGCTTTTGCTTCGGTTGCTTGGTCAGGTGGGATTTTGCCGAGGCTTCTGCAGATTTCTTTTTTCAATCGTGCGCGCAAATGTCGAACGCGAATCCGAGTGGTATCGGCCAGATCATCCGAGCTCACCAGGGCTTCGCTGCGAAAACCGGGGAACATCAAGCTCATCAGCTCGGCGCAGGCCGCTTCTATAGCGAGACGCGAGGGGAGAGTGGCGGCGGCGTCCAGATAATTGATGCCGCGGGTTTCGCCATAGGTCTGAAGCAGTTCGGGTAGCGCACGCGTCTCGCGTGTTGGTTTCGGCGTCGCGCCGAAACAGGCTTTTCTTTGAATCTCGTTGCTTTGGGGATGACACGAATCACAAGAAAAGTTCGCGATCGCGAGGACGCGCTCGCCAACATGCGAGACGCGTGCGCTACCCAGGCCGCAGCGTGCACGCCCGGTTAAGCGCCGCGCGCGCTTAGCCATTGCAGGGCGAAACGCGCGACTTCTCGCGAGTTTTTCAGGTCCAGTTTGTCTTTGATATGCGCCCGGTGGGTTTCCACGGTCTTGGGACTGAGATGCAATAGCTTCGCGATCTCGCGGACTTCCTTGCCTTTGCCGATCAGTTCCAGAACTTCGAGTTCGCGATCGCTAAGCCTTTCGACCGCGTCGGCCTGACCTTCAGCCTGACGATGCGCGAATTGCGTGATCATCGCTTCATGTTTCATGACGTAGCCGTCCGCTCCGGCGCGCAGCGCGCGCACTGCGTAGAGCGATTCATCATGCATCGAGAGCACGAGAATTGGCAGCCTCGGAAATTCCGCGCGGATGTTTTTGATAAGCTCAATCCCATTGGCGCCCGGCAAACTGAGATCGACAATCGCCAGATCGGGATTCAGTTTGCGAATGATCTCCATGGCTTCCGCGGCGTTCCCTGCTTCGCCGCAGACGGCGAAGGTGCCATCGGAATGAATCATTTCCTGGAGTCCCTTTCGAAATAGCGGGTGATCATCCACGATCACGATGCGCTTCGCCTCGGGTGGTTCGGCTGGCGTTGTCGCACTGCGTGTCATGAGTTTTCCTCTAGTTCTCTTTAGCGATTCGCCGCTCGGCGGCTCGCTCGATGTAGGAAATTTAGATCAAGGCCGCCAAAGCGTTTGCGATTTTCCCTGGGAGGCCTGAGTCGGCGTTTTCTTTCTTGCGCGATTGTAATGCC
This sequence comes from Verrucomicrobiota bacterium, assembly GCA_003217895.1. Classification (GTDB taxonomy): domain Bacteria; phylum Verrucomicrobiota; class Verrucomicrobiia; order Chthoniobacterales; family UBA10450; genus Udaeobacter. The sequence continues at coordinate 3,585 of QHMS01000075.1, read as the reverse complement.
TTATTCGGTAAATAACAGGACACCCGCGTGCCGCCGCGTTTTGGAGACTCGATTTCCAAACGGCCGCCCATCACTTGAGCGCGGTAATTCATGATGTGAAAACCCAGGCCTTGTCTCAGTTCCGTCCCGTTTGAAAATCCGACACCGTCATCGGTTACCCGCAAAACCATTCCCCCTGGCGATCGCTCCAGTCTGACGACAATTTCCCGCGCTTGCGCATGTTTGTTGGCGTTAATCACGGCTTCGCGGGCGATGCGATAGAGCTGCGCGGCAACTGCGTCATCCTCAACTTGAAATGACGGTTTGACTTCCAGCCGGCAGGGCACTCTCCAGATTTCCCGGTCAACCAAATCTTGTAATGCACCGACCAGTTTAGGCGCATCGACGTCGCTCCGATGCAAAGCGCGGGAAAGATTGCGCATATCGGTCGCTCCTTGGTTTACTAGCTGTGCGATTTTGTCGATGTCAGCTGCGTCGATGACGCGGTGATTCTTCAGACGCAACGCGACCGAGCGGGCCATGAATGCGACCGCCGTGAGGTGCTGGCAAACTCCGTCATGTAGTTCCTGCCCCAGCCGTTGTTGCTCCCGGTCGGAAACAGCGAGGATCTCTCCTTCCAGCCCCTTGCGACGCTCGATCTCATTTCTTAATTCTGTATTTGCCACAGCTAATTCGTGTGTTCGCTCGCGGACGCGCACTTCCAGCAGTCTTTTCGACTCTTGCAAAGCCGATTCCGCACGTTTGCGCTCACTAATGTCGCTGCTGTAGACGCGCAGACGTCTGGTTTTTGGAATGCGAACGGCGGTCGCTGCGTAGCACGATTTACCGACGTCGATGTCAGCGTGAACCGCTTTTGTTCTGCCTTCGAGCAGCGGTTTGGCGACCTGCATCACCTGGACAACAAAGGGATGTCGAAGTTGAAGGCGTTGCAGATCGGGGAACAATTCAAAGGCGGCAGGATTCGCATAGTAAATGGCATGCGTTTCCAAATCGAATTCTACAACCGGGTCTGGATTATCGCGTGGATAGGCAGCAAGCCACGTTAATTTTTCTTCAGCGGCTTTGTGCTCAGTGATGTCGCGCACTGCGCCGATCGTGTATAGCGGGGTCCCCTCGGCATCGCGCACGATCGAGCGCAGTACTTGAGCCCAGATTACCGCTCCATCCTTTCGCACGAAACGTTTTTCAATTTCGTAAAACGGAATCTCGCCTGCCACGAGTTGACGATGCAGTTTGATGTCGCGCGAATAATCTTCTTTGTGCGTTACATTTTTGATGCCGCGTTGCAGCAACTCCTCTTTCGGGTATCCCAGAATGCGGCAGAACTCTTCGTTCGCGCCAACGTATTTCCCCTCCGGTGAAGATTCGATGATGCCAATCGGCGCGCGTTCGTAAGTTGCTTGCAGTCGCTGGCTACTCTCCCGCAACGCTTGCTCGGCGCGTTTGCGCTCGGTCAAATCCATGATGGCGGTTTGATAGAGCAGCGCGCCATTTCTCGTCGTCGAAGTAATCGGCCTGCTGCAAAGGAGCGCCGGAATCCGCTCGCCTTTTCGCGGCTTCAACTCTAATTCCGTTTCCACCTGTTGCTGCGAGGTGCGGCAATAAAGCAAGTGCCGCAGGAATAAATCCAAATCGCCCACGTAGAACGCGAACGGCCGGCCGATCAACCGATCCCGCGGGTCGCCCAGCAACTCAGTCGCCACCAGATTTGCTTCCTCAATCCGTCCGGCGCGGTCGAAGCTGACGTAAGCGATCGGCGCAAAATCGTAAAGATCGACAAATCGCTGAATGGCGGCTTCCAGTTCAGTCTTGGGATGCCGCCGCCTGCGAACAGAGGAGTTACCGTCGCGATCGCGCCGGCGGTTTGGACGACGGGTCGCGCCGTTGCGCGTCGATCTTTTTTCCTTCCGAGCAAGTCGTTTCAACTTTTTCATAATGAGAAACACTACAGATAAATTTCGGCGGCAGATTGCGAAGAAGTGCCGTCCACAGATTGCGCAGATTTTCGCAGATCATCAGACAAACCGGAAACCAGCCGACGATGCTCGAGACTTGGCGCTCCAAAATTCAGTAAAAGTCCCCGATGAAATCCAGTGGCCTTAAGCTGATTGATGAGTTGAGCGTCGTCAGCGCCTGTGAGCTGCGCAATCGCCTTCGTCTCGACGATCACATTTTTGAAGCAGATAAAGTCGGCGCGATATGTACAGATCAGGAGCTTGCCTTTGTACTTGATGGGCAAAGCAACTTCGGCTGCGTACGGAATTCCTCGATCTTGGAATTCGAGAGCCAGCGCAGTTTGGTAAACCAGCTCAAGAAAACCGTGCCCGAGCTGCCGATGGACTTCCATGGCCGCGCCGATAATCGCGAAAGTCTCACGATCTCTCTGCATAATAAATCTGCGTAAATCTGCGAAATCTGTGGATCGAAATAATCATTTATTTGGCGTGGGACTTGTTTTCGGATTTTTTCCGGCGCTCATTTGCCGCTCCATCGATATCGATGAGAGTGAGAACGGCCCCGTCGATTTTGTTATCGGTCGTGCGATACGGCCGGACCCGCAGCGAATACTTGCGGCCGTCTTTATCGGTCACTTTGCGCTCGCGCGTGCCCAGGGTTTCGATCACTTCGCGCAAAATATTTTCCAGATCGGGCACGTTAATGTTTGGACGCAGCTCGCTCAGCGGACGGCCAATGTCGGTGGGCAAAATATTAAAGGCGCCTCGCGCCGCAGGCGTTGCGCGTCGCACCATCAACGCATTGTCCACCATCACGATCGGCATTTGAACGCTGGCCAGCAGATTGTTCAGTTCGTCGGTCAATTGCATCATCTCGAGGTTTCGGTTGCTCAGCTCTTCGTTCAACGTGGTCAGCTCTTCGTTGGTCGATTGCAATTCTTCCTTCGCCGTCTCCAGTTCTTCGTTGGTCGATTGCAGTTCTTCATTGCTTGATTCGATTTCTTCGTTCGACGACTTCAGCTCTTCATTGGTCGCTTCCTGTTCTTCGATGATGGTTTGTAACGATTCCTTGGAAGCGGCCAATTCGCGCTGCAATTCGCCTACTTCGCGCTCGCGCGCCGTTTTTCCAAATGCCCGCGGAAGTTTTCCCGGCTTGGTTCCTTTGGTGGTCTCGTCAAAAATAACCAGCAACCACGATCTCGCGTTCCCGGGGATTTTGAATGGCACAACCTGAATATTTATTTCGTAGCTTTTGCCTCTCAGCTTCACTTTCGCGTGCTCTGTCCGGGCCGGTTTGTCCGCTTTGATGGCGCGACGAATCGTGGCGCGCAGGTCCGGCACCAGAGTGGGCCGCGCTAGCTGGAGAAGATTGAATGTCGCCGGACCCGGCGCGTGTTCCAGAGACAGCTCCGTGCGGCCGCGGGACTGTTGCACTTGCATATCCTGATCGATTACCACTGCCGCCGGCGCGTAGGTGCTGAGCATGATGCGGTCGGCCACTTTCAAAATGTCGCCACCGAAGTTTGCGCCAGCAGCGGCTGTCAATCTGGCCCCGAAGTGCGCGAGTCCAAGGCCGCCCTGCGGGATCAGGTTCGCCGTGTGCGGTGTGGTCACCGCTGTCTTCGCGTAA
>QHMS01000181.1 GCA_003217895.1 Verrucomicrobiota bacterium | reverse complement strand
AGGTCACGTAGACTTCGCCGTTCGCTGGATTGACGCCGACGCCTTCCGGCTCGTCCGACACTTTTATCTTGCCGCGAGCTTGGCCGGCGCTGAGATCAACGATCGACGCGCTGGCATCGTCTTCATTCGCGATGAACGCGAATTTCCCATCTTTGCTGACTGCGAATTGTTCGGGGTCGGAGCCGACATGCCAGCGATCGTTCAACTTGCGCGCTGTTGCGTCGATCACGCCGAGGCCGTCGGCGCGCTTATCTGCGGGGGCGCGATTTTCGTCTATGCCGGGCGCCATTCGCGGCGAACCGCTCAACGTCACAAAGAGTCGCTTCCCGTCAGGCGTGGCGTGAATCCCACGCGGCCGCTTGCCGACTGGAAATGTTGTAACCACCGCATCCGTCTTTCCGTCAATTACCGTGACGTCGTCCGAACGTTCATTGCTGACGAACACCAGGTAGCTGGGCGATTCAGCGCGAGTGGAGAGCACGAGCGCGGCAGCCACTAAACATCCAAGCCAGCAATGCCCAAGTCTCATTTCGGAAGTAGATCATCCTCGCGTACATGATCAAGAGCGCGTGCGCGAAATTTCGGGTAGCGCACTCGTCGCGAGTGCTGGCGAAGGCGTCACGCCTTCGCGAACTTCGCATGTGATTTCCGCATCGGAGCTGGGGCAACTGGTTAAGAAAAGTTCGTCGCCGCGAGACACGGCGACCAGCACGCGAGACGCGCGCGCTACCCAGGCCGGGGCTGCGTCGATAGCAGTTTAAGATTCGATGCCTGCCGCGCCGTAGCTTTGCGAAGGTGTGTTCGATGTTCGATGTTCCTGCCATGCATCCGCACGACAAGCTTTTCATTCCAGGTCCGGTTGAAGTGTCAGAAAAAACCTGGGAGGCGTTCACGCGTCCGCTGATTGGGCATCGCAGCGAGGATTTTAAGAATCTTTACCGCGCGATTCATCCGGGGCTTCAGACTGTGTTCGGAACAAAGCAGCCTGTGTTTCTTTCAACTTCTTCGGCATGGGGCGTGATGGAAGCTTCAATCCGGAACCTGGTCGATCGTGGCGTGCTGTGCTGCATGTGCGGCGCGTTCTCCGACAAATGGTTCGATGTTGCAAAGCGCTGTGGAAAAAACGCCGAGCCCCTCCAGGTGGAATGGGGAAAACATATCGACCCGAAGAACGTCGATCGCCAGTTGGCGACCGGCAAATTCGACACCGTCACGTTGACCCACAGTGAAACCTCGACCGGCGTCATGAATCCGTTGGAGGAAATCTGCTCTGTTCTCGCCAAGTATCCTGATGTCGCGCTCATCGTCGATACGGTCTCCTCGTTCTCGGGGCTGAAAATCGAGATGGACACGCTCGGCATCGACGTGATGCTGACCGGCGCGCAAAAAGCGCTGGCGCTGCCACCGGGGTTTTCGTTGTTCTCCGTTTCTGAAAAAGGGTTCGCGCGCGCGGAAAAAATTCCGAACCGCGGATTCTATTTCGATTTCCTGGAGTTCAAGAAAGAGCAATCGCAATGGATGACTCCGAGCACGCCAAGCATTGGGCATATCCACGCGCTCAAGTTTAAGCTAAACGAAATTTTCGAGGAAGGTCTGGAAGCGCGTTTCGCCCGGCACGCGCGCACCAACGCGCTGGTGCACGATTGGGTGCGCAGAGCAGGATTTGATTTCTTCGCCGAGCAAGGGTTTCGCACGAAGACGCTCACGTGCGTAAAGAACAACAAGGGCATCGACGTACTGGAGTTCGCGAAAAGACTTCGCGAGAAACATCATCTGGTGATCGATCCGGGTTACGGCAAGATCCGGGGCCAAACCTTTCGCCTCTCAAACATGGGAGATGAAACGGAGGAAACCGTCTCGCATCTGCTGACGTGTTTGGACGATGTTCTGTAGCGACGGCGCCCCTCACCTCAGTCCTCTCCCCGTCTGCGGGGAGAGGCGGAACATCTTGCTAATCGTGCTGAAAATTCAAGCGCTACTGCGATAATTTATCGCCTCTCCCTTTGGCAAAGGGAGAGGATGAAGGTGAGGGATTATCTTCGAAACGGATCGGCGAAAACGCCGATTCAGTGTGGGGAAAATATCAGGCCGCTTGCACGCGATCATTTTGCTCACGCTGCATCACCACGTAGCTTCATCGAGACTATATGCCGGCAATTGAAGCTTCCAAACTGACAAAGGTCTATCGCACTTACCGCAAAGAGCGTGGGCTCTCGGGTTCGATCAAAGGACTGGTAAGGCGGCGATACGATGAGACGCGCGCCGCAGATGAAGTCTCGTTTCGAATCGAGGAAGGCGAGTTTGTCGGTTTTCTCGGCCCGAACGGCGCCGGCAAAACTACAGTGCTGAAAATGCTTTCGGGCTTGCTGAACCCGACTTCGGGTGAGGCGCGCGTGCTGGGCTTTGTTCCGTGGGAAAGACGCAATGAGATGAAGCGCCAGTTTAGTTTGCTCATGGGACAAAAAAATGCGCTCTGGTGGGACCTGCCTGCGCAAGAGTCGCTCGAGCTCAATCGCGCGATCTACGGAATCGATCGCAACCGGTTCGAAAAAGTCGTCGATGGATTATCAGAGCTTCTGGAAGTACGAGATAAAATGAACGTGATGGTGCGCGAGCTTTCTTTGGGCGAACGCATGAAAATGGAGCTGATCGCGGCACTTATTCACGAGCCGCGCGTGCTATTTCTCGACGAGCCGACGATCGGACTGGATGTGGTCAGTCAAAAACGGGTGCGCGAGTTTCTGCGCATCTACAATGAGCAACATCACATCGTCACATTGCTAACCAGCCATTACATGCAAGACATCGAAGAGCTTTGCCATCGCGTGCTCGTGATCGATCACGGCAAAATCTTTTTCGACGGGCCCCTGGAAGAAATCGTCGATCGCTTCTCAGGATATAAGATCCTCAGTCTTACCTTTGAAAGGGAAGCAATACGCGACCTCTCCGCGTTTGGTGAAGTGACCGAACAAAGCCCGGTTTCGGTGCAGCTGAAAGTTCCGCGCGCAAAAGTCACGGAAACGTGCCGGCAATTACTCGAAGCGTGCGACGTTAGTGACATCAATGTCCAGGAAGTGCCTGTAGAAGAGGTGATCCGGCAGTTGTTCGGCGAGCGACGCGAAGATCATCGAGCCAGTCTCGCCAGCGCAAAAGCTGCCCAAGCTAGCTAGAAACTCTCGTTAACACCGGGTTTCAACCCGATGCTCGACGGGCGCCATCAACCTAGCCGTTTCAACGGCTTACTGCTTCCAATGAAACCGTTAAAACGGTTTTGCGCGTCTATGCTTGACCAGGCACCG
>QHMS01000074.1 GCA_003217895.1 Verrucomicrobiota bacterium | reverse complement strand
GCCTTCACCAGCGCTTCGATGTGCGGATAGATGAGCGGTTCGCCGCCGCAGATCGAGACCATGGGCGCGTTGCACTCCTCCGCCGCGCCGAGGCAGTCCTCCAGGCTCATCATGTCCTTGAGCGACGTGGAGTATTCGCGAATCCGCCCGCAGCCCGTGCAAGTCAGGTTACAGGTGTGCAACGGCTCGAGCTGAAGCACCGTGGCGAACTTCTTCGTACCACGCAACTTGTGGCCGATCATGTAAGCCGCAATCTTCGTTGTTAATGCGAGCGGAAATCTCATAGGAGCGAGGATAGTAACAAGGGTCGCCAGCGTGTCAACGACCCCGAGTTATGCTCTCAATACGCTAAATTTGATTCGGGTCAGGCCTCCTCTTCGGATTTAACCTGTTGCAAAGTAAAACGTCGCGTTGTTAAAGGCAATAACTGATTAGGCCCCGGCCATTTGCCAGCCACGGCGAATCAAACTGACGGCAATAGCCGCCAGGAGCAGCGCGATTATTTTCGATGCGCCGCGCAGCCCTTGTTTGCCCATCCAACGCGTAAACTGATCGGCATTGCAGAACGCGACCGCGACCAGAGCAAGATTTATCAAGAGCGAAAGCAAAGTGAAAAGCAGACCAACTGTATCGACCAAAACCAACAGAGCGGTCAGCAATGCCGGCCCGGCAATGAGCGGCATCCCGAGCGGGACAACACCAAATTCATCGCTGCCTCCGCGATCGTGCGGGCCAAGACCGAGCAGTTCCCGCCCGGCCAAGCCGAGCAAGATCAGTCCACCGGCGACCTGAAAGTCCGCCACGGTAATTCCGAGCGCGGCGAAAATAATTTTCCCGAGAAAAATAAATCCGACGGCAACGCAGAGAGCAGTGAAGATTCCCAGAAACGCCTGTCGTTTTCGTTGCTCGCGCGACGCGCTCGAGCCGAGACCCATGAAGATCGCGACCAGCCCGATTGGATCGATGGCAACAAAGACCGGAATGAAGGCTAGGAAAAATTTCTCAATCATGGTGGCGCGGTTGTCCGCATTAGGGCACGCTCCCGCCACAGATGAACACAGATGAAACACAGATTCATCAAAAATCCTTCTGCCATCTGTGAAAATCTGTGTAAATCTGTGGCCGGTTTCGCTTCTGTAACTCCTATCTCCAACCATTCCATGAAATCTTCGATTCTTTGTCTGTCACTCATTCTCGCTGCTTTGAGTTCAAATCCATCCGCCGCTGAAACTAAAACCGTCGATGACTTTCGCGCCGCTGCTGCCAAGGCAAACGCGGTACTGACGATTCCCGATTGGGAACAGACGCCAGAAGCGGTTGAGGCGTCGATGAAAGATGCGATCGCTAAAGGAAACAGCGCACTCGATCAGATCGGTGGCCAAGACTTAAGCAAGATCACTTTCAAAAGCACCGTCGTGGCCCTCGACGATCTCACATATCAAGCCGGAATCGCCGCGAACAAGGCAACGATCATTAAGGAAACAAACACGAATCCGTCCGTGCGCACCGCGGCTGAGAACGCCGTGAAGGCGTTTCAAGAATGGGCGGTGGGAATCGATTATCGCGAGGACGTTTACAAAGCCATCAAAGCTTTCGCCGATACTCATCCGAAACTCACCGGCGAAGACGAGAAGCTGTTCAAGGAGACGCTGCGCGATTATCGCCGCGCGGGTCTTGAATTGCCGCAGGATCAGCGAAAAGAAGTCGAACAGCTGCGCAAGGAATTGTCCAAGCTCGGGACCGATTTCGATACCAACGTCGTTAAGGCTACTGCTCCGGTCATGTTTGCAAAGGCTGACCTGGATGGGCTGCCTGAAAGCTTTCTCGCCGCGCCGGGAATCAAGACTGGCGACGACGTTTACACGGTGATGGCAAACGTTACCTGGCAATTCATCACCGTGGAGGAAAACGCGAAAAGCGAAGCGACTCGCAAACAACTTTACCTCATTCACGATACCCTCGCGAAAGACAGCAACGTTTCCGTTCTCAACCAGATGCTTGCGCTCCGGAACAAGATCGCGCTGCGGCTGGGTTACAAATCATGGGACGATTACCAGACCGAAATCAAAATGGCCAAGACCGGGATGAATGCGGAAAAATACATCAACGACCTTGTCGTAGGTATTCAGCCGAAATTCGACAGTGAAGTGGCGGAGTTGCAAAAGTTGAAGGCCGCGGAGACGAACGATCCCAACGCCAAGATGATGGTGTGGGACTGGCGTTACTACAGCAACCAGCGGAACAAACAAAAGTACGACGTCGATAAGGAAGCTTTGCGCGCGTATTTCCCGTTCCAAAAAGTGCTCGATGGGATGTTCAGCATTTACCAGAACATCTTTGGTCTGAAATTTGAAAAGATCGCCGCCCCCTACAAATGGATCGATGATCTCCAGCTTTATCTGGTGACGGATGCCGCCAGTAGCGAACCGCTCGGGATGTTTTACCTCGATATGTTCCCGCGCGAAGGAAAATTCAATCACTTCGCACAATTCGACATTATCAGCGGCAAACTGTTACCGGATGGCAAATATCAGCGGCCGACCGTCGCTTTGCTCTGTAACTTTCCGCCCCCGACGGCTGACAAGCCGTCCTTGCTCACGCACCAGGATGTAGAAACGCTGTTCCACGAATTCGGCCACTGTCTGCATTCGATTGTTACTCGCGCCAAGTACGGACGTTTCGCCGGAACACATGTGCCGGGGGATTTCGTTGAAGCGCCATCGCAGATGCTCCAAAACTGGGTTTGGGACAAGAAAGTGCTCGATACGTTCGCGGCCGATTATCGCGATCCGTCGAAAAAGATTCCGGCGGACATCGTCAAAAAGATGAACGACGCCAAGTTAGCCAACGCCGGTGTTTTTTACCGGCGCCAGTTTGCGTTCGCGTCGCTCGATCTCGCGCTGCACGACCCGCATCCTGAAGACATGCCTTACGATTGTATCGCCATATCTAATCCGATTTTGGAAAAGGTTTTTCTGCCGATCGATCCGAGCACAACGTTCGTCTCCTACTTTGGTCACTTGAACGGGTATGACGCCGGTTACTACGGCTACGCCTGGGCCGATGCCATCGCTGCTGATTTGGCAACCGTCTTTGAAAAAGCAAAGGACGGCTACCTCGACAAACAAGCCGGCCTGAAGTTGCGCCGCGAAATTTATGAGCCCGGCGATTCACGCGAGGTGAACATCTCCATCGAGAAGTTTCTCGGCCGGAAACAATCCATCGAGCCGTTCCTGAAAAAGATCGGTGTGAAAGCTGACAACAAAAAGAAAGCACCCGCTGGCCCATCGCAAGAAAGCAGATAACACTGCTCTGTCATCCCGAACGAAGTGAGGGACCTCACAAAGCTCGCTGCGCCATCGACAAAAGCTCAACTCGCTGACCCGCTGTTGGCCGCGGCTCTGTTACTCGCGTTCCTTTTTTGTCTGCAGGGCATCACGTGGGGGCGGGTCGAAGACTGGAATCGCAGTTCAATCGCAATGCGCAGTTTGCGCGCCCTGCGGCCGAGCGACTACATGAAGCCGCCGTTTCATACCTATTTCAATCACGTGTTGGTCGTCTGGCCAATCGACGGCGTTATGAAAATCGCCCAAGTGCCGAAGGAGAGAATGAAGATCTCCAATTCGGCAAAGCTAATCGGATCGCGGTTAGTGACGATTGCACTTTATCTGGGCACAATTGCGCTCGCTTATAGTTTTAGCCGTCGCTCATATGGAAGATTTTCTGCTGCTATCATCGCATTTGCTTTCGCCACGAGCGCCGGATTTGTTGCCTATGCGCACTTTCTCACCGCCGATATGCCGCTCTTATTCTGGATGCTGGCGGCGTTTTGGGCTGTGCACTGGCTCGTATCAGCTCCCACCACGCGGAATTACGCCATTGCTGGCTTTTTGATCGGCATCGCAACCGCAACCAAATATAACGGCCTGGCAGTTGGAATCGCGTTTCTTGTCGCGCATTTCTTCGCCACGAAAGGCGAGAGCTTTCGGCGGATAATTCTTAGTCGTCAACTCGGGATTGGGTTGGGCATGGTTCTGCTCGGATTTTACTTCGGATGCCCGACTGCGCCTTATGAGCCGAAAAGGTTCTGGAACGATTTCATCTACAACTACACCGTTACGCCCCGTTACAGCGGTCAACCAGACCGCGCCAATCATCTTGCTGCTCTTGGTCGAATTCCGGAAATTGTCGGAATTCCTGGCGCGATTTTGATCGCTGTCCTCGCGATTTTGAGCTGCATTCTAGTCCTGAAACGACGCGACCTCAGCGATGCTGCAACGCGCGGATTTGCTCTGAGCAGCGCTGTATTTCTCCTCTATATTTTGAAGATTGGAACATTCCCGCGAACGGAAACGCGCTATGTTTTGCCCGCGGTTCCATTCTTGATCTTGATGATTGGTCCGGCGTTACAGACGTTCGAACGCCGAAAATGGATTCTGGCGTTATTCGTGCCGGTTCTGATTTATAACTGCATTTGCAGTTATCTGGTTGGGAAGCGCTTCAACAATGATCCGCGCCTGGAGGCACAGCTTTGGATGGTGAAAAATGTCCCGCAAGGCAGCGTAGTCGAATCAAGTGGCACCTGTCCACATTGGTCGAGCCTGCCGAATTTCGATGCGCACGAAATTCACCTTGGCCGAACAGACGATCCTATACCACCAGCGCGAGACATCACCGACCTGCGTCTGCCTCATATGCCGGGTCGCGTCGAGTTGTTCCGCGAGGTGTTTCCCGATTGGGTGCAACCCCTCGTTGCCGAGAAAGAAGGACACGCCGACCCGAGGCTGTTCACCGCCGCCGCCTTGGCGAACCGCAATCCGGGTTACCTCGCTATTTATTCGGCGGATTATAATGTGCCCGACAAAACTGTCCGTCGATATTACGGTGACTTTCTTACGGGAAAATTCCCTTACGCCATTGTGTTCGACCGTAGCACGCCACGTGCGCCTGAGTGGATTTATCCGCGCACGATCGATTCCCTGCGCGGGCGCATCACTATTTTGCAACGGAAAACCTGAGGATCGGTTCTATTCAGCGTGAAAAGATCTGACCATGCCGGCCGCCATGTATCGCCGACAAATATCAACTAGGGATGACTATCGAGTATCTCGCTGATCATCGTGAGTTCATCACAACAGTCGCGCGCTGGCTTTATAAAGAGTGGGGGCATCTCCGTTCCGACGAAACAGTCGATGATCGCGTCGAGCGAGTCGACCGAGGCTGCGGCCATCAGCAAATTCCTACTACATTCATTGCTATTCAGGACAATAAACCCGTCGGCTGCGCGAGCCTGGTTAAGCACGACATACTCACTCGCCCGGAACTCTCGCCATGGCTCGCAGGAGTGTTCGTTCCGAGCGAGTACCGGCGACGCGGCATCGGAGCGACCCTGGTAGGACGAGTAGTTCAAGAGGCGCGGTCACTTGGAGTCCCACGCCTATATCTTTACACGCCTGGTTCCGGCGAGTTGTATCTCAGGCTGGGTTGGTCTGTGGTGGAGCGGACGTTTTATCGCGAACTATGGGGAGAAACGGAAGTCACCATCATGGAGTTTCTAATATGATGCTGGAACCGAAACGTTGCACAGCAACGTGGCTACAAAATTTGCAGCGTTCACAGAGCGCCGCTACAGAAAGAGCATGAAATTTTTCCGTTGGCTAGGCGCGATCTTGTTTGGCGCTGCGATCTGCCTCCTCGCAGCGGATGAATTGGCAGAGCGTTTGCAGCCGGCGCTGGAGGCAATCACGCCGGACGGCCTACTGGCGCACATCAAAGTTCTCGCATCGGATGAATTCGAAGGCCGCGCGCCGGGAACGAAAGGCGAAGAGCTTTCGGTCAAATACATCACCGATCAGTTCAAACAGATCGGATTGAAACCAGGAAATCCGGACGGGACTTACACGCAGGAAGTTCCGCTGGCCGGCATCAAGAGCGAACCGCAAATGTTGTTCGTTGCGGGGGACAAAACAGTCGATCTCAAAAATCAGGATGATTTCGTTGCTTCCTCGGCGCGTCTTCAACCGGAAATCAAAATCGATAACTCAGACGTTGTCTTTGTCGGATATGGCGTTGTCGCGCCAGAGTACGGTTGGGACGATTACAAAGGTGTCGATGTGCGCGGCAAGACGTTGCTGATGTTGATCGGCGATCCGCCGGTACCAGATCCAAAAGATCCGTCAAAGCTCGACGAGCAAATGTTCAAGGGGAAAGCGATGACCTATTACGGCCGCTGGACTTACAAATACGAGATCGCAGCGAAAAAAGGCGCGGCCGCTGCGATCATCGTTCACGAAACCGAACCCGCGGCTTATCCGTGGCAGGTAGTGCGATCAAGCTGGGGCAAAGAAAACTTCGAGCTCGATAATCCAAACAAGAACATGGACGCGGTTGAAGCGCGTTCGTGGATCACGCGCGATGTTGCGAAAAAATTGTTCGCCGATTGCGGACAGGATTTCGATGCGCTGAAGAAGTCGGCGGTCACAAAGGGATTCCGGCCGGTGACGTTGAAAGCCACAGCGACCATCGAGATAAAGCAGCAGATTCGCTCGTTCAAATCGCACAATGTCATCGGCAAACTCGAAGGCGACGATCCGAAATTGCGGGACGAATACATCATCTACACTGCGCACTGGGACCATCTCGGGCGTCATCCCGAATTGCAGGGCGATCAGATTTTCAACGGCGCGATCGATAATGCGTCGGGTGTAGCGTCCGTCCTTCAACTTGCGGCTGCGTTTACAAAATTAAATCCGCCGACGAAACGGTCGCTTTTGTTCATGGCCACGACCGCTGAGGAGGCTGGATTGCTCGGCGCAAAGTATTACGCAGAGCATCCGCTTTATCCGCTGGAGAAAACGCTGGCTGACATCAACATCGACGGAATCAATCCTTGGGGAAAAACGCACGACCTCGAAGACGTTACGAATGGCAATTCAACCCTCGACGACTTGTTAGGCCAAGCAGCTGCGCGACAGGGGCGCGTGATGAAACCGAATAGCGAGCCGGAAAAAGGCGGCTTCTATCGGATCGATAGTTTCGAATTTGCCAAAGCCGGCCTGCCCGTGGTGCACGCAGCCCGCGGCATCGAGATCATCGGCAAACCGCCCGGCTACGGAAAGCAGAAGCGCGATGAATTTGTCGCGAAACATTATCACCAACCATCCGACGAAGTTGACCCAAACTGGGACCTCTCAGGTGCGGTGCAAGACATTCAACTTCTGTTCGAAGTTTGCTACCAAGTCGCCAATGGCGACAAATTTCCCGAATGGAAAGCGGGAAGCGAGTTCAAGTCGAAACGCGACGCGATGCTCAAGAAGTGATTGGATAAGACGGAATTTTTGGTCTAATTCTCATTAGACGGTGAGCGCGAAGCCTGGAGTTAAGTTCAATGGGCCATGTCCGTTCTGCGGCGAAATGATTGACGATACGGAAGTAGATCCTTGTCGTCTGATCGTCGAGACGCGCACCGGCAAGCCGCAAGTCTGGTTTGTCACGCGCAGTGCTTTAAGTCAAAGATTGTGGAGAATCCTACATGGATTTGTCCCCAGCTCATTTCTGAGGCGCTCGATCATGGCAGCCGCACGCGTCTGACACAGACGCCCTACAATTCATCATTATTGCCGACAACAACGAAACGGAGTTGCAGTGCGGCGGATTAGATGGTTGAATCGCAACTTGCGACTCTGACAATCTGAATGGGCTCTCTCAAAAAAAGACGGAAAGCAAAAATTGCGAAGCATAAGCGCCGCAAGCGCATGAGGGCGCATCGGCACAAGAAGCGGCTGCGATATAAGGTATAACCTGTAACGGCCCGACAACCAGAGAACGTCCAACGCTCAACGCCGAACGTCCAACGCCGAATGTTGCGTTAAAGCCTCAACCACGGTCATCCCGAACGAAGTGAGGGACCTCGCCTACGAAGCTGGGTTCACGTCGGGCCAACAGCGTGGCCATTCAGCCTGTGAGAGATCCTTCGCTCAGCTCGGGATGACATCTCGTGCAGTAGTTTGCCCAACACGGCGCGAAAAGATAAGATTAAGCATGAGGGAGCGAAAGAAGCGGCGCGTTTTGGTGCGCCAGTATTCTTTCTTTACACTGTCTTTTCTTGTGGCCGCGAGCAGCAGCGCAGTTACCCGACCAACAAAAATTACTTCACCCATAGCGGGGCTCTCATCGGCGGCCACAAAGAAATCCGGCCGCCAGGATGACTCCCTGTATCTCAAGCCTGCTGCCGATCTTGGCTTACGCGTGGCCGGCGCGCACAAAGCGGATGCGCTGTCGCATTTTGTCGAGGGAATGGCGTTTGAAGAAAATGGCGAGATGGATCGTGCGCTGGAGGTGTATCGCAAAGTGCTCAATGTCGATCCCGGCCAGGCCCAACTCGCCGCGCGTGTGGCCGGGTTGCTGATACAACAGGACGATTTTCCACAGGCAATTGACGTTCTCAAAGACGCGATCAAGGCAAACCCGAACAACGCCGAGCCATATCAGCAACTCGCATTCATCTATCTGAAGTATCTGAAGAGAACGGATCAGGCCATCGATTATGCCAACCGGGCGATCGCCCTGAATCCGGAAAACGCGGAAGGTTACCAGCGGCTCGTCGAAATCGAAGTTGCAGCCGGCCAGGAAAAAAAGGCGCTCGAAGTTCTGGATCGCGCCGCAAAAGTTCGCAGTAACGACCCTGGTTTCTGGATGCGGCTCGGAAAGCTCTACATGGCCATTCTTTTCAAGTCTGACTCGCAGCCGAAGCCGGACGAATTGAAAAGGACCAATGAGATTTTCAAAAAAGCAGCCGAACATGCCGGAGACGATCCCGCGGTCCTAAAGGAAATAGCAGATTATTACGCGGCATCCCAGCAACTGAAGGAAGCGATCCCGCTTTATCTGCGTGTTCTCGAACTACAACCGGACGACGCAAACGCACGAGAGAAATTGGCGACTGGTTTTATCCTAACCAACCAGCGCGGCAAAGCGGTCGAGATGCTCGAACAAATCATCCAGGAGCATCCTGAAAAATATCAATCCTACGACCTGCTGGCACAGGTGCTCGATGACGAAGCGCGATCACTGCAGCGCGCAAACCGACTCGAGGAAGCAAAAGCAAAGTTTGCAAAAGTAGCCGCGAATTATGAGCAAAGTCTGTTAATCAATCCAAATCACCCCAGCACTTATTTGCATCTGGCAGAGCTGCTTCTCGGACCGTCGAGAGACGCAGATCGCGCGGTGAAACTGTTGATGGAAGCCCGGCGCCGATTTCCCGGCGCGCCGGAGATTGTTTACTATCTCGCGATCGCGCAGCGCGAGGCGAAGCAGAGCCAGCAAGCTGTGGCGACTTTTGAGGAAGCGCTCCACGAAGCGCAGCTCGACGAGGATGACGAGGTGATAAACGCCAAGTTTTACTTCAACTACGGCGCGGCAGCCGAGCAAGCTGGTCTCTACGAAAAAGCAGCTGATTTGCTTCGGAAGTCAATTGCGCTCGATCCGGCGAATTCGGCAGAGGCCTACAACTACGTTGGTTACATGTGGGCGGATCACAATATGCATCTCGACGAAGCTGAAGCCATGATTAAGCGCGCGCTCGAAAGTGAACCGAACAACGCCTCCTATCTGGACAGCCTTGGTTGGGTGGAATTTCGCAAGGGCAAATTCGATCAGGCCTTGAGCGACCTGCTTCGCGCTGCAAAAACAGTGGAGCGAGACGACCCGGTCGTGTTTGAACACATCGGAGACACTTACTTGAAATTGAACCGCGTGCGGGAAGCACTGGACGCCTGGCAAAAAGCGCTGGCACTGGATCCGAAAAATAAAACGCTCGCGGACAAGATCGAGGCCACAAAAAAAACAATTGGCAAAGATTTGCCTGAAAAAACGAATCCGACGTAGCGATGCTGGAGGTCAGGCGTTGAAAACGTAACATGAAGGAATATCCCACGCCTTGGCAGCGCAAGATGATGTGGGCGGCGCTAACCGCCTGGTTTGTGCTTCTTCTTATTGTTGTCCTCGCTGCAGTGATTTGGGCTGGGGCAAATATCGTTAGTTTCCTCCAGCCAATCCTGATCCCAGTGGCGATCGCCGTGATCCTCACGTATCTGCTCGATCCGCTGGTGGCGAA
This sequence comes from Verrucomicrobiota bacterium, assembly GCA_003217895.1. Classification (GTDB taxonomy): domain Bacteria; phylum Verrucomicrobiota; class Verrucomicrobiia; order Chthoniobacterales; family UBA10450; genus Udaeobacter. Next base: position 3,024 of record QHMS01000074.1, on the reverse strand, counting down.
AATGTCTCGCGGGACGCTCAGTCGCACTAAAGCGGTGGCACTTGTTTTCGCGATTGGCTTCTTCGCTCTGGGAGGATTGGGTGCCTGGCTTGTCCCCACCATCTCGATCCAGAGCGCGAATTTTGCCAGGCAGGTTCCCGCTTACACCGACCGAGCGCGGGATTACATGGTCGATCTTATTTATCGATTTGATCAAACATTCGGATTACTAGGCGGAGCGCACAGGAAATCTGCATCAACGAGCTTGACGAACTGGCTGATCGGCCCCGCAGCTTCTCCTTCTCCCCGGGCAGAACCGACAGCAGCTCCGACCGCGTCGCCAGGAGCCACTGCGCCTTCGACCGAAATCATCGCCCCAAGCCCGCCAAAACTGACCACGGCTGAACGCCAGCGAATTCAAGCTTACGTAGAAAAACAAATGCCAAAATTGGAGCAAGCGCTCCCGATCGTGCTGGAAAAGCTCTGGGCCATTCTAAAGAAGAGCATCGGCGGATTTCTTGGCATCACAGGTTTTCTGCTCAGTCTCATCCTAGTGCCGATCTATTTGTTTTTCCTGCTGAACGAAAAGCCGCGGATCCAGCAGCGGTGGAAAGAATACCTGCCGCTGCGCGCGTCGCCGTTCAGAGATGAAGTCGCGGAGGTGTTGTCGGAAATCAATCGTTACGTCACTGCGTACTTTCGCGGCCAGTTACTTGTATGCCTGGTGGATGGCATTCTAATCGGCGTTGCGCTCACAATTTTCGGCTTGAACTTTGCGCCAGTGATCGGCGCGATGGTGGTCGTCCTGACGATGATTCCGTATATCGGTATCATCATCTGCTGGGTACCAGCCGTGCTGATCGCCGCATTCCAATGGGGCGACTGGACGCATCCCATTATTGTGACGCTTATTTTCATCGTCATCCAAAATCTCGAAGGCATATTCTACGCTCCGCGAATCGTCGGGAATTACGTCGGCTTGCATCCGATGACTGTGATCGTCTCGATTTTTGCCTGGGGTCTAATCATTGGCGGGATAATTGGCCCGCTCCTTGCCGTGCCGCTGACCGCGACGCTGAAGGTGCTCCTGGCGCGCTACGTTTGGGGTCGACGCTTAAGAGAACAGACCATCGGAAAAACCGACACGGACCTTGCAGTTCAAGAACCCGAGATAGCAACACATCCTTAGCGCAGGAAACAGCATGCGCGGGAGGACAAGCGGATCAATGGGCGCGAAAACGGGACACGAAATGAGGGAACGAATCAAAAACGCTGGGCACGGAGGAGATCGCCGGTCATTGTCCGGCCCGGCGTCATTCTTCCAACGGCGGGTCCGGCCAGTTCGTCTCGCTGTTATGGGTGCGTCGCTGGTAATCGCTTTTTTGCTGGGCGCGCTTTTCGTCAGTTACGGCTCAAAATTATATGAGGACTGGAGGCAAGACCGTTTGTTCCATCGGGCAGCTGCGCTTCTACAGCAGGGAAGACTCAACGAGGCATCGGACACGGCACAAGAGCTACTGGGACGACATCCGGATTCTTTACCGGCTCTCTACATTTTGGCGGAGGTAGCGGAGAAAGAAAATCTCGAAGAGGCTGTCTCGCGGCGCGAACAAATCGCACGATTGCTCCCGAAAGACGCGGACAGCCAGCTCAATCTCGCTTCCGCGGCCTTGCGCTTTGGAAAACTCGACTTGGCGCGAGAAGCGCTCGATGGAGTCGCTCCAACTGATCGAGACAGGGCAGCTTTTCACGTCGTTGCAGGCTGGCTGGCTCGCGCGGAAGGGAATCTTGCCGAGCAAGAGGAACAGTTCGCAGCCGCGGTAAAGAAAGAACCGACCAATGACCTTTATCAGTTCAACCTCGCCGCGCTGCGAATTCGCTCCAGTGATGTGGCCAAAAGCGCGAAAGCGCGTGATACCCTCCAGCGACTTAGCAAGGTGGCTCCTTACCGAACAGGCGTGCTGCGGGCGTTGCTTAACGATGCAGTGGAACGCAATGATCTTGGAGCGGCGGATAACTTTGCGCAACAACTCCAAATGTCGCCGGAGGTCACATTCGGCGATTATCTCCTCTGCTTGAACTTTTATCGGAAGCTCGATGAGAAAAAGTTCCGACTGCTACTGGACAAAGTGAAACCGTTTGCGGCGCGCAATTTCAACGATCTCGCATCGCTCATGCGTCTCGGACGCATATGCAACAGTGAAGAATTGGTCGCGGCTGAAACGCTGGACGCACACTTCAGAGACCTCCGAATGGGGCGACTCCAAATATTTGCGTCTCGCTTATCAGGCAATTGCGACTCGTCAATCACAGTCTCGCAGCGGTGGAGCTGCTAATGCGGAATTCGAAACGCTCTGGCGCTCCGCGGAAGAATTAGCAAATGAGCAGGAGCCGGAACATGCACTGGCGCTCGCGCGTCTGGCCTCGAAATGGGAACTCGAGAAGGAGGCCGAGGAACTCTGGCAGCGCGTCGCGAAAAATCCTCCGACGCGCCGTGAGGCGCTTGAGGCGCTTCACCGGCTTTATCGCGGGAAGAATGAAACAGAGAAGCTTTACGATGTTCTTCAGCGTCTTCATGAGACCTCTCCTACCGAGGCGCCGATCACAGCGGACCTCGCCCGACTCGGCCTCGACCTTGAGCAAAATACTGAACGCTCGAATCAACTGGCAAGGGAGGCGTACGATCACGCCCCTAACGAGATCAACTGCGCTGTGACTTATGCGTTTTCCCTGTCTCGTCTCGGCAGAAACTCCGAGGGGCTTGCGGTTGTGCAGAATTTGCCGCCTGATCAGTTGCATGACCAGCATGCAGCCGTTTATGTCGCGCTGTTGCTGGCTGAGGCAAACCAACTCGACGGCGCACAGGAGTACATCGCGGCAGCCGAGAACGGAAAGATTTATCCAGAAGAGGAGAAATTGCTCGACGAAGCGAAAACAAGACTCGCGGCCACTTCTGCAGCTCCGTCGCCAGCGATTGCATCGACGCCGGTGGAGTTGAGCCCGACGCCTACGGCTTCGCAGCGTTGAAGCATCACCGCGCAAACA
>QHMS01000180.1 GCA_003217895.1 Verrucomicrobiota bacterium | reverse complement strand
CCCGAACTAACCACCATAGCAATGGCGCCGAGTTGCCTTCCTCCGCTGGTGAAAACTTTTGGAGTAGTTGCCGAACTTCTCTATGGGAGAAAACGAAGCGGCTATTTTTTCTGGCGGCCGATTTCTTCCAGTAACTCGATCTGGATCTGCTGAATCTCGAATAGCCGGTTGTATTGCCGCCGCAGCAGGTGATCGATTTTTTCGTGCAAATGCCGAATCTCAAGCTCGGCTTTCAAATTGACTTTGTAATCGTTTTCCGCTCGCAACCGGTCGCGCGACTCGGCCCGGTTTTGACTCATCATGATGACCGGCGCCTGAATGGCGGCGAGACAGGAAAGAACCAAGTTGAGCAGAATGAATGGATACGGATCGAACGCTCTGGTAGCAAGCAACACGGCGTTGGCGCCGATCCACACGACGATAACAGCGCCAAATGTAATGAGAAATTTCCAACTCCCACCGAACTCGGCAATGCGGTCCGAGAGCCGCTCCCCGAAGGTGAGTTTTTTTTCGAATTGCTTCTCGATGTCGCTGGAAAGAATCTCGTGCTGCTCCAAACTCTCGATGACTTCCTGGTCAAGCGCGGAAAGTTCGCCAATCTCGTCTTCCAAAACCTCTTTGATGTAATCCTTCCGAAATTTGCCCAGATCTTCGAAGCAGATGAATGCTTTGCTGTCCAAGTCGGGCAATTTTTTTTTGATGAAGTCGAGAAGCGACGGCCGAATCAATTCCGCGACCATTCCGCTGTGCGGCGACGTCGGCTTTTTGCAAACCTCACAGATCACAAGTGCGGCTACGGCTTTGCTCATCGGGATTTCGCCGCTGAATTAAACTGATTCCGAGTCGCTTGTCGATTGCATCTTGAATCAATGATTGCAACTACCGAACCAAAAGCCCGCCTCTCCCTTTGCCGAAGGGAGAGGATTAAGGTGAGGGTTTCGACGAGCGATTCGTTCTTGAACGCGAATCGTGAACCTAACACTTTATCGGTATGGAAGAACCGGAAGTGCCTCTTGAGCATTTGCACGAACACCTAAAGGAAACGGCGGAGCACAGCGGCGCCGTCTGGATTTCATGGGCGGCCTTGAGCACCGCTATCCTTGCGGTGCTGGCCGCGATCGCGGGACTACTTTCCGGGCACCACGTCAATGAGGCGATGATGAACCAAATCGAAGCGTCCGATCAATGGAGCTATTACCAGTCCAAGAGCATCAAGGCTTCGGTGCTCGATGCAAAAATATCGCTCACTGGCACGCCTAACGAATCGGACCAATCCAAGCGCGATCGCTACGAGAAAGAGCAGGAAGAGATCAAATCGGAAGCCGAGCGCAAAGAAGCCGCGGCGAAATCAAACTTTCATAAGCACGAAGTGTTCGCCCGCGGTGTGACCATGTTCCAAATCGCGATTGCCATCGCGGCGATCTCAGCGCTTACGAAGAAACGGAAATTCTGGATTGTAAGTTTGCTGTTTGGCGCAGTCGGCTGCGCCTTTCTCGTCCTCGCCGTCATCGCGAAGTAGACTTGATTGACCAACTTCCGAAACTTTCGAAGTCAATCGCCTGAGGCGGCTTCCCTTCGGACTCACTGTCACCAAAGACGGCAGCCTTCTCAATAGCGAAGACGGCAACAGCACCATCTGGCGCGTGGGTTATACCAAACAAGGTTAACTCCGCTTCCTTTAAAAGCCAGTCTCATGACCTTCGAGGACTAACATGTAGCGTTTACCACGCCTTAGCACTGGCGTGCTCAGTCGTCCGTTGTCCTTCAACGATGCTACTAACTTAAAGCGGCGCGCAAACGATCGAGAAAAGGCACCTGCGTCGCTTTTAATTTGCATCTGGCAACTTCGTCGGAGAAAAAGCACGCCTGATCGACTTCTGGAAATTTTTGGTATTTACCAGAGCGCGGCGGCCATTCCATCTCGAACAAATTTGATTTGCACTCGAACGGTTCCGGCAAGTCTCCTTCAAACGCCCATGCGTGGACAATCTTGCCGCCTTTTTGCCTTATCCAGCCGAGCTCAATCCAGCGCTGAACATTTTCCGGGCGGAATCCTACTTCCTCTTCAAATTCGATTTGAGCGCGTGTCAGCAAATCTTCTCCCGGAGCCGCTTCGCCTTTTGGAATCGTCCATGCGCCGTCGTCTTTGCGGGTGAAGAAAGGCCCGCCGGGATGCGCCAGCAGCACTTCCAATTCGTTGTTCCTGCGCCGGAACATGAGCAGACCAGCACTAATCCGGCTGCGCGAACATTTCGATTTTTCAGCCATCACTTTGCGCCAGCAACATATCCGACGTCTTTTGTAAGCGACTCGCCGTCTTCTTCTTTGCCGTGCCAAAGGTGAAATGTGTAAGTGAAAACGATGTAGCCGAACAAATCGTGCTTCGGACCGTTGTTAACGTAGAGCGCGGGGTTGAACTGGAAATCGCGTGTGACGTTGCAGGTGAACCCGATCGTCGATGAATTTTCAGAGCCGCTCTGGAAATCGACCTGCACCCGCCATGTCTTATTGAAATCATAGGCGTAACCGAGGATCGCCTCGTTTTTGTAGCCGGCATGAATAGCCCCGACGATCACCTTGTGATGCTCAGTGTAATAGCCGGCTTCGATGTACGGTTGAGGATCTACGCCCAGATGAGGCGACCAATTCACGAACCCAACAGAAAGAAGGAGAGGCTCTTTCGTTAACAACCCGATTTCTGTCCCCAAGATCCACTCGTCCGGTTGAAACCCGCGAAACACTGCTACCTCAGCCCATTTCGTCAGGCCCAGCTCGGCTTGCAATTCATACGGGTTCGCAATTCGCTTGTCTTGAATTTGCAAACTTAAGGAGAGATCGCCTTCTCCTTGCAAATCTGGCGTCACGATTTGGCTCAAACCTTTTGTCGTAGCGAACGATGAAGAACTGGACAGAAGCAGAACCATCATCACCACGATAACCGTCGTGAAGTCGGCTGGCTTCTTAGTCGCAGCTCGTTTTTGCAAAAGGTTCAGCATTTTGCCGCGAGTAAAACCGTTGCTTGGGAATTTGTCGATTCCGTGTTCAACGGGAACGCGTATTCGTCTAGCTTCGCAAGGGAGAGGGCAGGGTGAGGGTTGTACTCCTCGCGCCAACGGCAGAAATCCCCTCACCTTAATCCTCTCCCCTTCAAGAAAGAGGAGAGGCGAAACAACCAAACACATACACGCAAGCTTTCCCAGTTGAACGCGCGCCGGGCGATTTTAAGGTTGCTATAATGCGCGTGCTCGCCATTGACGCTTCTCTCCGTCACACTGGGGTTGCAATTGTGGATGCAAATAATGGCAAACCGCGTTCGGTCTATTTCGGGACGATTCACAACGCGAGCGCGATGCGTTCTTCCTCCTGCCTGGTCGCGATCCGCGATCGGCTGGTCGACCTGATCCGAGTGCACGAACCGGATTGCTGCGCGCTGGAATCGGTGATTTATGTGCAAAGCTATAAGACCGCGATTGTTTTAGGAGCCGCACGCGGCGCGGCGATTCTGGCTGCGGCTGAAAACGGACTGCCCGTTTTTGAATATTCACCGAGGCGAATCAAACAATCCACCGTCGGGCGCGGCGCAGCCGAAAAAAATCAGGTCGCGTTTATGGTGCGCGCGCTTCTCGGTTTAACGGAAACGCCGGAAGCCGAAGCAGCGGCACGGGGCCTTCCGGGAGGAATGCAAATATGAATGCCGCCGCTTGTCCGCTTGATGTGCGTTGGCTTGGGCGAGTGGAATTCGCGCAGGCGCTGGCATTGCAGGAAGAAATCGTCGCTCGGAAACGGAACGATCCCTCGTTGCAAGACCAGTTGCTTTTGCTCGAGCATGAACCGGTTTACACCATCGGGCGTACCCCTGATCAATCCAGTTTGTCCGCCCTAGGATCCCGACCGAGTCGAGATGGCGAACTCGGCGGCGGGCATCTGCCGCATCCGCTTTTCGCCATTAATCGTGGCGGTCAGGCAACATATCATGGACCTGGTCAGCTAATGGGCTATCCCATTATTGATCTTCGCCGGTGCGGCCATGATTTGCATAAGTATTTGCGCTGGCTCGAGCAGCTGCTCATTGAAGTGCTGGCCGAATACGGCATTGCCGCGACGCGACGCGAATCGCTCACGGGCGTTTGGGTGGAGCACCGAAAAATTGCTTCCATTGGCGTCGGTGTTCGCCATTGGATCACCATGCATGGATTTGCGTTGAATGTGTGTGGCGATCTTTCACCATTTGATCACATCGTTCCCTGCGGCATTCATAATGTCGCCATGACTTCGATGGAGAAGGAAACCGGCGCCGCGTTTTCAATTTTGGACGTCGAGATGGCAGTCGAGAAAGTGGTGCTGGAACAGATTCCTAATTTGCGCGTCGCCGAAGAAGTGCTACCGGCGAATGTGTAATAGCGCAGAATGATTCCGCTGGAAGACAACGTGGGCGACATCATCGGAAAAGCACAACGCGGCTTGCGGATTTCCGATACTGAACTGGCCGAGAAGGCGCGTGTCAGTTCGCAAAAAGTTCGTGCGCTGCGCGCGGGCGAGTTTGATGAGCTGGCGCTTTTAAGCATTGCGGGTGTTCTTGGTCTTGCTGCGCGACCACTTTATGAACTCGCCAGGGGCGAGTGGCATCCTCAGAAAATTGATGAACCCGAGGGCGTCGCGCAGTTCAACACGCACTATCACGACATGGCCGTCAACGCGTACCTCGCCTGGGACCCGAGGAGTCGCGCCGCCGCAGCTTTTGATACTGGCGCCGATTGTGGCGAAATGGTTCGCTTTGCGAATCGCCATAAACTGGACGTGCAACTCATCCTCCTTACGCACGCACACGCCGATCATGTTGCCGATCTGCCCCGGCTCCGGGAGGAAACTGGCGGGAACGTCTTTGCTCCCGCAGACGAACCAGTTCCCGGGGCAGAGCCGGTCCGGGAAGGAAAACGTTTTCGACTTGGCAAGCTCCAAATCGATACGCGGCTGACCTGGGGGCATTCCCAAGGCGGAATGACATACGTCGTGACGGGTCTTACCCATCCGATCGCGATCGTAGGCGATTCGCTTTTCGCCGGTTCAATGGGCGGCGGAAATGTTTCCTATCAAGACGCGTTGCGAAATAATCTCGAGAAAATCCTGACGCTTCGAGATGAAACCATCGTCTGCCCAGGGCACGGGCCAATGACCACGGTGGGAGAGGAGAAAACACACAATCCATTTTTCGCGGGAAAGATTTGAATTTCGCCACAGATTAACACGGATTCTCACTGATGAGTCTCAAACGCTTAATCTGTGTTTAATCCGTGTGCATCCGTGGCTAATCTCAGCACATGAACATTGGTTTTGTCGGAGTCGGTCGGATGGGCGTGAACATGGCGCGCCATTTAAAAGATCGGCAGTTCCAGATCACAGCGGTTTACGATATAGACCGCGCGAAAGCTACATCTCTTGCTGCTGAACTCGGCTGTGCAGCCGCTCAAGATTTATCCCAAGTCACAGCGGAATCCGACGTGATTTTCACTGTGATTACTGAGGACAACGCGATGCGTCAGATCTTCGGCGGAACCGGAGACAATTTGTTCGTGAATGCGCGCGGGAAGTTGTTCGTCAACTGCGCGACGATCTCGCCGCAAGTTCATGTCGATATTGAAAAGCTGGCCGAGAAAGCTGGCGCGCAAACCCTCGAAGCTTGCATGGCCTCAAGCATTCCGCAGGCGCGGGAGGGAAAGCTTTATCTGATGTGCGGCGGAAATGAAGAGACATTCCGTAAAGCAGAACCGATTTTGAAAGAGCTCGGTTCGGTCGTGCGCTTTATCGGCAAATCTGGCGAAGCAGCCAAGGTGAAAGCGCTCGTCAACATGGTGATGAACATCAACACCGCCGGCCTAGCCGAGGGACTCGCGCTCGGCGCGGCGCTCGGTCTCGATTTAAACATGTTGCGGGAAGTTTTTTCTCAGACCGGCGCAAACTCGCGCGTGCTCGAAACCGATGGCGAAGACATGCAAAACCGCGAGCACAGTTGTTTCTTCTCTGCTGCGCATGCGGCCAAGGACAGCGGAATCGCTCTCGAACTTGGCAGCAGCCTAGGCCTCGACCTACCGCTCGCGCGCGCCACCAAGGAACAATACGACCGCATGCTCGCTGAAGGCTTGGGCGAGCTCGATAAATCGGGAATCGCCGAATTAACTTTCAAAGATCGCCACAAACATTCCGGCGATCGCGTGTGATGTTGCAGCCATGCTTTGTACTCTTCCTAGCTGGAAGAGGATCCGAAAATCGTTGTGGAATTCCTCACCGCCGAGCATGCGAGTAATTCGCTTGCCTTTCAGTGTTTAAGGTTGTCGGATTGCGCGTGAGCAGCCGATAATAATCCGTGGCGCGAAAAAGGCCAATACCTACGATCTTCCTTTCAGAAAATACTCTTAGCTTGGAAGAATGCACACTCCTAATCACCCTTTACGATCGCCATTCAGAGCTAACATCCAGGAGAGATTATAATTCTCGGCCTCTTCTCGATTATTACACGCTTCGGCGCGTAGATAGCAAGTCAGCTAGCTTGGTTCACGGCATTACCCTGCGATGCAAAAAAAAGGTCGAGGTCCATTTTGGTACGGCGGAATTATTTGTCGAATCATTCTTCGTCGCCTGTCTATTTACTGGAGATTCACATATTCCGCATGCGGACAATGAGCGATTAGAAAATGGAGGATGGATCCCTAATCACACACCCCAACGAGATTACACAGGAATCGCTTATCTCAATGAAGACTTCACGGGAGGTGCCTTGGTTTTCCCAGAGCTTGACGTAGTTATCACACCGAAGGCCGGCTTATTGGTCGGCTTCCCTAGTAACCACGACTTTGTTCACGCAGTCCCCGAGGTCCTTTCTGGAAAGCGATACTCTCTTCCCGTCTGGTTTACTCTAAATTCGGCAAAAGCCATGCAAGTTTGATGCGCGTCAATAACAATGGGAAGAAGTCGCACACTTTCAGCAAACTGGTTTGATTATCCGCAGTATTACGACATCGCCTTTCAAGGATACACCGAGGGTGAGATCGACTTCATCGAGGCTGCATGCCGCAAGTATTGCCCCTTTGAGGCCCGCCGGTTCCTAGAGCCGGCCTGTGGCACTGGCCGATTAATCACTGCGCTGGCCGCCCGAGGTTACGAAGTGACTGGCTTCGACATTAGCCGACCGGCTTTGAGCTACCTTCGACGGCGACTCACGCGACGTCAGCTTCATGCCGAGACGTTTGAGGCGGAGTTGTCCGATTTTCGTGTTAGCCGGCCGGCTGACGCCGCCTACTGTACGGTGAACACGTTTCGCCACTTGTTGACGGAACAGGCGGCGCGCGGCCACCTGGAGTGTATTGCCCGGAGCCTGTACGCACCGATCGCCGCTGCCGGATTGAGGAGGCTCAGGTCTGCCTGATGGCGCGCCGCGGATCGAAGGAATTTCGCTTGCGGCACGCGTTTCAGTTGCGCACGTACACGCCAGGGCAGTTTCGACGGCTGCTCGATTCGGTTCCGTCGCTGAAACTATGTGACGTTTACGATTTCCGCTACGACATTGAGCAGCCATCCGCTCTTAATGACGAAGCTGCTTACACCGTCTTCATTTTAAAGCGAGGATCACGTCGTAATTAGTTGTGTATTGGGATGGCTCGGTGTCGATCTGTACCGCTTTGTCCGCGACGATTGGACGGGCTGCGAGGCAAGCAAGCTCAAACGAGGGCTTGACATTAACGCAGAGAATAAGTCACATCTCGTGCATGACACAAAATACAGTTCCAAAGCCGCCAGAGCCGCCGCCACCGCCCCCGCCGCCACCACCACCGCCCACGAGTTGATCTGATACGTTTGGCTTTCGGATCGCGCTGCGACTGATGGCACTGGCGGGTTGAACTAATGTGCGGCGACGAGTTTTTGGAAGCGCGGATCACTCCGGAGCGGATCGAACATCGGATCGAGTCGGAGCAGCGCAGGAGTGAGCGGGATGTATTTCTCCAGAGCGCCCGTGCCCGGTATCGAGAGTAGTTGCTGTAGAGCGGCAATGGCGCGGTCGGGCTCTCCCATCTGCGCCGCAACCCGAGCGAGGGTCTCGATCGGAGCGGCACCGGTTACCGCGTCTTTCTCAATCGGCAGCGTGGCTAGTCCCCGCTCGGACAGAGCCAACGCCGCCGCTTTGTCGCCAAGGCCCATATTGGTCAACGCCAGATCTCCAATGAGACTATAATTTTCCGGCTGCTCCTGGAGGAAAGATTCCAGTTCGCTGCGCGCTCGGCGCCAACTCTCCTGGGCGGCGGCATGATCGCCGGCGATATCTTGAGCCCAACCTAACCAAAACCGCAGTCTGCCATTGTAATAACCCAATGCTGGATCCGGCTTGGCTAGTATATCCTTCAGCCGGGAAATGATTTGTGCAGGGCGCCGCTCCAGGATCGCTTGGTAAATCTGAGTTTCCACCGCGACCGTGTCGTTGGCAGCCGGGTGGAGCGGAGTTAGGAGCGCCGATGCGCGCGGCAGATCGCCTTGGGCTTGTGCGATAGCTGCCTTGAGCGTGAGTGTGTCGACATCGTCCGGCGTGATATCAAGAACTTGATCAAACTTTCGCAGTGCTTCTGGGAAGCGACGAAGTGCGATATACGAAAACGCGTGGTTGGTAAGCAGCCAAACGTTGCGCGGATCAAGCCGCTGGGCTTCGTTAAAATAGGATTCACTCTGGTCCCATTGGCCCCGCCTTCGCGTGACATACGCCAGCGATACGGCAATCTGGCTGCTATTCGGCAGGAACTGACGTGCTTGTTCAAAGTAGCGCACTGCGGTGTCGTAATCCTTAAGACAGGCGTAATGGTAAGATCCTTTGGCCAATACAGCCTCGCCGAGATTGGGTTGAAGAGTGAGAGCAGTATCCGCTGCCTGTCGAGCCTCTTCACGCAGAGAGATTGTTGGTTGAAGAGTCGCTGTGATGTAGCCGCGCGCATCAACGTTTGACAGCAGCGCCCAAGCAAGCGCGAACTTCGGATCCAATCGTACGGCCTCCCTAAGATATTTTTGTGCGCCAAGCGTGTTGGCAGGTGTGTTGCCAGTTTTTAGCGTATAAGCTAAACCGCGCAGATAGGTATCGTAAGCCTCAAGATCAGTGGTAGGCGGTTTCTCGATCGCGGCCTTTTCGCTCGGAGAGATTTTAGCCTGGAGATGGTCGGCAATCGTTTTGGCAATCTCGCTCTGGATTGCGAAGACATCCGCCAGATCGCGGTCATAGCGCTCCGCCCAAAGATGCATGTCTGTCCTGGCGTCAATCAACTGCGCGGTTACACGCACAAGGTTCCCGGTGCGTTGCACGCTGCCTTCGAGTACGTGCGCAACCCCGAGCTGTTGGCCGATCTCGCGCAGGTTGCGCTTTACCGCGTTCTTGTACTGCATCACGCTTGTACGGCTGATTACTTTTAGATCCGCAACTTTGGCAAGATCCGTAAGGATTTCGTCCTGAATGCCGTCTGCGAAGTAAGCGTTCTCTTTGTCATCGCTAAAATTTTCAAAGGGAAGAA
>QHMS01000179.1 GCA_003217895.1 Verrucomicrobiota bacterium | reverse complement strand
CGGGCTCGGCCACATGGCGGTGAAGTTTGCTGACGCCTTCGGAGCCCATGTCGTTGTGTTTACCACCTCGCCTCACAAGAAGGAGGACGCGCTGCGCCTCGGCGCCAACGAAGTCGTGGTCTCACGCAACGCCGACGAGATGAAAAAGCACGAGGGCAGCTTCGATTTCATTCTCGACGCCGTCTCCGCCGATCACGACGTCAACGCGTATCTCAATTTGCTGGGCGTCAACGGCAATCTTACGCTGGTGGGCGCTCCCGCAGAGCCTCTCGACGTCCCGGCGTTCAGTCTGATCGTGCGGCGCCGTAGTTTCTCCGGCTCAATGATTGGCGGCGTCGCCGAAACGCAGGAGATGCTCGACTTTTGCGGCAAACACAACATCACCGCGGATGTCGAAGTCATCCCGATCCAGAAAGTGAACGAAGCTTACGAGCGGCTGCTCGAGTCGGATGTGAAGTACCGTTTCTCCATCGACATGGCTTCGCTGAAATCAGGGTGAGCAAGGCGAAGGAAAAAGTAAAAATTAAGAAGTAAGAAGTTGGTTTCCTGGATTCCTGGGTTCCTGATTCTTGAGAGATCTTAAGCATGAAAAAGCGCGAACTTGGAAAAAGTGGCTTGGAAGTCTCGGCGATTGGGCTGGGCTGCATGGGGATGAGCTCTGGCTACGGCCCGCCGAAAGATAAGCAGGAGATGATTTCACTGCTGCGCGCGGCGGTGGAACGCGGTGTCACATTTTTCGATACCGCTGAAATTTACGGCCCGTTCATCAATGAGGAGCTGGTCGGCGAAGCGTTGGCTCCGATGCGTGAGCGCGTGGTGATCGCCACCAAGTTCGGATTCAAAATCGGTCCCAAAGGTGAGCAGCTCGGTCTCGATAGCCGACCAGAGCATATCAAGGAAGTTGCTGAAGCTTCACTCAAACGACTCAGGACAGACTTTATTGATTTGTTCTATCAGCATCGTGTCGATCCCGAGGTGCCGATCGAAGATGTGGCCGGCGCAGTGAAGGAGTTGATTCAACAAGGCAAGGTGAAGCACTTCGGCCTTTCTGAGCCAGGAGTGCAGACGATCCGTCGCGCACACGCAGTGCAGCCAGTTACGGCGTTGCAGAACGAATACTCGCTCTGGTGGAGAAAGGCTGAAGAGGAAGTTTTGCCGACGCTCGAGGAACTCGGAATCGGTTTTGTTCCGTATAGCCCGCTGGGCCGCGGCTTTCTCACGGGAAAGATGAACGACGACACAACGTTCGATAGTTCCGATTTCCGCACCAAGCTTCCCCGCTTCACGCCAGAAGCGCGCAGAGCGAATCAGGCCTTGGTTGATTTGCTTCACAAGATCGCAAAACGCAAAGGGGCGACGCCTGCTCAGATCGCGCTGGCGTGGTTGCTCGCGCAAAAATCCTGGGTCGTTCCGATACCGGGCACGACAAAACTGAGGCGGCTCGAGGAAAATATCGCAGCGACTGAAATCGAATTGACCCAGGAAGATCTCCGTGAAATCGAAACCGCCGCATCGGAAATCGAAGTACAAGGAGATCGGTATCCCGAGCACTTGGAGCAAATGACGGGACGTTGAAAAGGTGACGAGTGACAAGTGACGAGCAGGGCAGAAGAAGCAAGAAATTACCGATTAAACATGACCAATAAAATCAAAGGAAAAATCGTGGTGATCACAGGTGCGAGCAGCGGACTCGGCGAGGCGGCAGCCAGGCTTCTCTCTGCGCAGGGCGCGAGTGTCGTGCTGGGTGCGCGGCGCTCCGATCGCCTCAAATCATTGGCAGATGAATTGAATCGTAACGGCAGAAAGGCAGTCGCCGTTGCAACAGACGTCACCCATCGTAACCAGGTGAAAAAATTGGTCGATACCGCCGTGCAGGAGTTTGGCCGTATCGATGTCATGATCAACAACGCCGGGATCATGCCGCGCGCTCCACTCGAGCGCCTCACCGTCGATGATTGGGACCGGACGATCGATGTTAACATCAAAGGCGTGTTATACGGGATGGCCGCGGCTCTGTTGCATATGAAGAAGCAGAAGTCCGGGCACATGATCTTTGTCTCATCAGTGGCCGGCCATAAGGTCGGTCCCGATTTCGCCGTGTATGCGGCAACGAAACATGCCGTGCGTGCGCTCGCCGAAGGATTTCGCCAGGAAGTTAAACCGTATAATATCCGCACGACGATTATCTCGCCGGGCGCCGTCGATACAGAATTGCCAGGCAGCGTCACCGAGCCGGATATCGCCGAAAAAATCCGCACGTACTACGAAGACATTGCCATCCCTGCCGAGTCGTTTGCACACGCTGTCGTCTTCGCGATGAGCCAGCCGGACGAAGTGGACGTGAATGAAATCCTGTTCCGGCCGATTAAACAGATGCTCTAAAGAAAAGTCGAGCGGTGATAGCTGAGAGAGGGGGAACATATGGAAATCAAACGAATTGGTTCACAACCGTCTAACAGCGGGCCGGCTGACTGGTTTACAGGCACCGTCCGCATCGATCCGCTGTTCGAAGCGCCCGAACCGGCACGGGTTCGTGCCGCAAGCGTTACGTTTGAGCCGGGTGCGCGTACCGCCTGGCACACGCATCCACTCGGCCAGACGTTGATTGTCACCGCCGGTTGCGGCTGGGTCCAATGCGAACGCAGCACGATCGAAGAGATTCATCCCGGTGATGTAGTGTGGTTTCCGCCTAACGAGAAACACTGGCACGGCGCCACGCCAACCACAGCTATGACGCACATCGCCCTTCAGGAAGCGCTGAACGGAAAGGTCGTAGACTGGATGGAGAAAGTCAGCGACGAACAATATCGGAAGTGATGAGTGAGAATATCAAACTTCGGTCGGGCACACCTGAGGATGCGGAGAGCTGCGGCAGGATTTGTTACAACGCGTTTAAGACCATCTCGGAGGCGCACGGTTTCCCGCCCGACTTTCCGGTACCAGAAGTGGCAATCGGCGTATTAAGGTCGCTGCTTGCAAATCCAAAATTTTATTCTGTGATTGCGGAGATTGATGGGCAAATTGTCGGCAGCAATTTTCTCGACGAACGCAACGCGATCGCAGGCGTTGGACCAATCACCGTCGATCCGACTGTGCAGAATCGCGCCATTGGCCGGCGTTTGATGGACGCCGTGCATCAGCGCGCGGGAGAAAAGAGTTTCGCCGGCGTTCGGCTGATTCAGGCTGGATTTCACACACGGTCGCTCTCGTTATATGCCAAGCTTGGCTACGACGTGCGCGAACATCTGGCGTGCATGCAAGGCAACGTGCTCGGAGTTTCTATTGAAGGTCACGTCGTCAGGCCAGCGACGGAAACGGACCTCGAGGCTTGCAATCGCGTGTGCCGACAAGTGCATGGCCATGATCGCGGCGGAGAATTGCGAGACGCGACCGCGAAGGGCTCCGCAACCGTAGTAGAGCACGCCGGACGAATCACCGGCTACGCCACCGTGATCGGCTTCTTTGGTCACGCCGTGGGTGAGACAAATAAAGATGTAAAGGCGCTGATTGGTGCAGCCAAGGAATTTGCAGGTCCAGGTTTTCTTCTTCCGACACGTAACGGGGATCTATTTCGCTGGTGCCTGAGCAATGGTTTGCGAATTACGGAGCCAATGACTTTAATGAGCAAAGGGCTGTACAACGAACCTGCCGGCGCATTCCTGCCATCGATCTTGTATTAGCCTGCGCTGAGTTCGCAAAGCGATCTACAATGATCGCGATTAGCCTTGCGAAAGAACCTTCGCAACTTTCTCGATCGTGTTCCAATTGCGCGTAGTGGCGGGCACACCGAGTAGCTTCTCGAGTTTGCCGAGGCAACTGATCGCTTTCATCTGCCTGCGATACAGACCCAGGACGAATCTGCCTTGGATCGCAATGATCTTGAGGAGCCAGTCGTCGTCGGACGGCAAGGATAGTGACGAGTGGCGAGTGACGAGCGAAGAGTGCAGCGGTTTCGCCAACACGTTAACGAAGCGAACGACGTCTGGTCCTGATGGTTGATTGGCGAATGGGTCGCGTCGCATAAGATCGAGAACCGCCTTTGCCTGACAGATCATGATCTCGCATTTGAATGGCAACTTCCGGGCAAGCGCGGCGCGGAGCACTGAGTCGCTAACTTCTTCGCGCACCACAAACGTGCCCACCGCCCCGATGTTAACAACCCCGAACTTCGCCAATTGCTCCGCGATTTGCGTGGGCTGGCAACGATTTGCTCCGCCGACGTTTATTGCCCGAAGAAATACAACCCAGCTCATGCGAATCATTTATTATAGAAGCACGAAGCAATAAGCGAACACACTAAAGGAACTTGAGTGTTGATGGTTGACAGTCGGGAGTCAGAAACACGCTCCGTCAGGCAGATTCGATGCTAATTGAGCCGTATAAGGTGCGGCATCTACTGGGCGCGTAGAGCGATGATGGGGTCGACCTTCGTTGCGCGCAGCGCGGGAACGTAGCTGGCGAAGATCGCGACTGCGAGCAGCATCAGTGAGATGCCGAAGAACGTGACTGGATCTGTCGCACTAATGCCAAACAGCAAAGTTTGCAGCACTCGTGTTAGAAGAAATGCCGCCGCCAACCCGAGGATCATACCTATGCTCACTAGTTTGAGTCCTTGGTTGATTGTCATTTTCAATACGTCGGCCCGTCGCGCACCGAGCGCCATGCGAATGCCTATCTCATGCGTGCGTTGCCCGACCGAGTAACTCATGACCCCATAAATTCCCACGGCCGCGAGAATCAACGCCAAAGCGGCAAAGATACCTAACAAGAGCATGCTGAACCGCTGCCTGGCGATCGCCTCTGACACGATATGGTTCATCGTGTCGACGTTAGCGACCGGTTGATCCTTGTCCACGGCCCATATCGCATCGCGAATTGAGGTGGCGAGGCTCATCGGTTCAACGCTTGTCCGCACAATCAGTGCATTCGCTGCCAAATCCTTCAGCTGCCGATAAGCGAAATACATTTGCATTTTGGGCTGCGCAATGAAGTCGTTTTGCCGGACATCTTTTGCAACGCCAATCACTTCTCGCCAGGGTACGGCCGAAGTGGTCGCACCAGGCTTCAGACGTTTGCCAATGGGGTCCTCTCCCGGCCAGTAGTGCTGGGCGGTTTTCTCGCTAATCACCACTACGTTTTTGGAATCCGCCTTATCCTGATCGGTAAAGTCGCGGCCCCGAATCATTGGAATTCCCATTGTGCTGAAGTAGCCTGGCCCAATTGCGCGGTAGATTACATCGGGCCACTGGCCCGGCGGCGGATCGGGAAAGCCTTCGACGGCAATACTCATCGAATCCCCGTTGTAAGTGAACGGCAAGTTGCCGGCGACAGCTACTGATTGAACGCCGGGCAAGGCACGGATGCGACGCAACACCTCATCGAAAAACACTGAGCGCCGTTCCCCGTCCGGATACCTCAGCTCCGACAGGTCTACTTTCATAGTCAGGAGATGATCGGCGCGAAACCCGGGATCGAGACTTCGCAAGTGTAGAAAACTGTTGATGAGCAATCCCGCGCCAATGAGAAGGATGAAGGAGACTGCGACTTCGCCGACGACAAGCAAATCACGAAGGCGATTTCCTTTTTTGCCGACGGCGGAATCACGGCCGCCTTCTTTCAACGAATCGTTTAGATTGGAGTGGGACGCGTGCATCGCTGGCGCGAGTCCGAATACAATTCCGGTCAACAAGGCGAGCAACGCGGTAAACACGAGCACCTTTCCGTCAATGCTGATCGTCTGTGTCTGCGAAATGGTTGCAGGAAT
>QHMS01000178.1 GCA_003217895.1 Verrucomicrobiota bacterium | reverse complement strand
TTGGGCGCGGGCTTTTCAGTCGTCTGCTGAATGACCTTCAGCGCGTGCTCACCAGTGAATGGCGGCCGGCCAGTTAAAAGGTGGAATAAAACCGCACCCAGACTATATACGTCAGCCGCTGGCGTAAGTTTTCCCGCCGATCCGTTCACTTGTTCGGGCGCGATGTAGCCTGGCGTCCCGAAAATGCTGGGTGTGTGCGTCAAATCGGTGGTTGGCTCCAGCCATTTTGCCAGTCCGAAATCGCTGACCAGCGGTTCGCTGTGTCCGTCCAGTAAAATGTTCCCCGGCTTGAGATCGCGATGGAGGATTCCCTGGCCATGTGCGTATTGCACCGCGCGCGCCACCTTGGCCATCAACGCAACAGCGCGACGCGGCTCGCTGCATAACGCGGGAGCCGCTTCGAGTAAACTGCCGCCGCCAGCAAACTTCATGCTGAAGAAGGGCAACCCCTCTTCGCTCTCGCTCACTTCATAAATTGGCAGAATGTTCGGGTGATCGAGTTTGGCCGCGGCCTGAGCTTCGCGTCGAAAGCGCATCAACGTTTCCCGCGCATCGGCATGGCAGGATAAAATGCGCTTCAGCGCAACAATGCGCCGCGAATGCCGTTGCCGCGCCCGATAAATTACGCCCATTCCGCCGCGCCCAATTTCCTCCAGAATTTGATAATTGCCTAACAACCAATCCGCGTCAGGTCCGTGAATTCTGCCTAGCAGCTCATCGAGCGTTTCCTCGGTCTGCAGATGGTCGCCGTTGCCGTCAATACCTGTGGAAAGAAGACAGTTCAGACAAAGACCGCGACCAACGCGCGATGCCGACCCACACTTTGCGCAGCTGCCCGACTCACTCTGGAGATGGAGGGAAAGTGAAATGCCAGACGGACTCATAATGGGGGGATTGCCATCGTAGATCGAGTTTAAATGGTTGCAAAGTTAAAATTAAGAATTTTTCTCGCCTTTCTTAATCGCTGATTAGCTTCCTGCTGCGTGCAAACAATTAGTTCAAAACATTGCATCGAAACATAAAACTAAGCATGCCGGATGATTGTCTCATCGGGCAAAGTCCCGCAGTTACATTTGACCCGTGGACTGTACGTTCTGGCGTACCTGTATCTGTTCGCATCGCGCGAACAGACGAGACGGCGGAGTTGGTTGGAGAGATTGGCGGGAAAGGCGTTATTCCGAGGCAGCCAGGGCCGCGCAAAGATAGCGCAATTCGTCATCGATCTCCTTGGTTTCCCCTACGGTTTGGGCGACTTCTTCGCGGAGCAGATTGCGGTAACGGTCGCGCAAGCGGTGTACGAGACTTTTCACAGCTGTTTCCTCGAGGCCGAGTATCCTGGCAAATGTTGCGTACGATACATCTTCCCGCTCCGCAGAGAGACAACTGCTCAGGACATCAAAGATGCGTCGCCGGCCGCGCTTTTCACACTCATCGCCCAATTGCCGCAGCGCGCGCTCCACCACTGTCGCCGCCCAGCGCACGTCGAAAATTCTTTCTGGCGGCCATTTGTCCGATTCCTGCTTCGGAATTGACAGGTGAGATGGCGCCTCGGCCATCCAATCATCCCAGGAAACAAAACGCAGATCCCCGCCGCGCTTGCGTGCATTACGTTTATCGACTTCGTCTTGCAAAAAACGCTGCAACGCCTTTAGCAGAAGTGACCGGAACCTTCCTCTGTTTCGATCAGCAGACTGAAGGAGACGACTCTTGAGTACCCGAGCGAAAAAGTCCTGAGTCAAATCCTGCGCATCGGGGACGGAGTGGCCCTGGCGGCAGATGAAAGCGAAAACTGGTCGCCAGTAAATTTTGCAAAGCTCGGCAAGTGCAGCCTGCGACTCCGCGTCATCGCTTCCAGAGTCCGTACAGGACAAAACAATGCTCCAGCGCGTCGTCGTGAACTGCGCATGGCCGCTGCCGTCATGGGGGGTGTGCCGTTTCACCGTCGCCCATCATCTCATTTATGCGATTGTTACGCAAGCCCGATGATAAGACCCGCTGCCAGAGGACACTCCGCCGAGAGACGTTGCCACGGGAATGGAAGCAGTTGAGATAAAATTTCGAACTTTTTTCGAAACTTCACCTCAAAAATTCCGAAGAAGATAAGTGACTAATAATAACCAAAGCCTAACGCCTAACCCAGCACTAAGGGCTCCGCGGGAAACCGCGGAGCCCTGCTTGGGATTTGCAAAACCTAACCACAGAAAAAGACTAATGGAGACAAACCCTGAGATCGGGGGGAGTGGGTCGGAGGTTGAAGGTCGGTCGCTTTCCCTGCTTCGCTACTCTGAAAGTGTTGCTGAGCAACCGGCAAAAATACGAATCTTCGTGCTGGACGCGCAACCGCTGCTCCGTCAGGGAATCAGCGCATATCTGAATTCGCAGCCGGACATGATGGTGTGCGGAGAAGCGGGGAGCGTTCCGGACGCGCGGAGAAAGATCGCCGAATGCCAGCCGCAATTTGTAGTGACTGCATTGCGGCTGGACGCGGGAGACAGTCTGAAATTGATCAAGGAGCTAAAAACCCAAAACCCAGGGGTGTCCGTGCTGGTGTACTCCGCATTCGAGGAAAATATTTTCGCCGAGCGCGCCATACGCGCGGGCGCGAGCGGTTACGTCATGAAACAAGCGCCCAGCGAAAAGCTGGCGAGTGCTGTTCGCGAGATCATGAAGGGCGGCATTTATGTCAGCCGGGAATTGGCGCTGAGCGCATTCCGCAAATCGCTTCAGCGACACCGGAAAGATAATCACACGCTGAGATCGGGTAGTTGCCTTGAAGAGTTGTCCAACCGCGAGATGCACATTTTCCAGTTACTCGGCTCGGGGCTTGGCACCAAGCAGATCGCGGCGTCGTTGGATTTGAGCGTGAAAACGATTGAGAGCCACCGGGAAAACATCAAACATAAGTTGCGTCTGCGCTCCAGCGGCGAAGTGCGCGAGCGCGCCACCAAATGGGTGGAGCAAAGCCTCAGCAGAGAAGAGCACATTTTCCGACGCGGCGGGTCGCCGACCAAGGCCGTGGTCGGTCACGCCAGTTAGACGAAAACGCAAAAGATTGCTAGCTGCGCGAGGGTCTCGCGGGCAACCGTGAGGCCCTCGTTGTTTTTACTGCGCCCGGACCCCAGAGATCGAGTTTTGCGAAGCAGTCCCGATAACCTCCCAGTTTAATCATTCCCCAGCTACCGCGGGAATGTCGGGCTTATTGTCAATCCGATCAGTCCGTTTGGGAGATGGTACCTGAGCAAACCCATGACTTTATTACCAACGCGAGAGTGAGTAGCGTGAGCAGCGATAGTGGCTGAAGAAATCTGGGAACCGGATAAAGCGAGAGTAAAAATGTGCTCGAGAGTAACACCGTTGCGTGCGAAAATAGGAACAGCGCGTATCGCTTGTTCTGCGCGACAGCCAGAAGCACTAGCGATAAAAGCGGTGAAGCCAATATGATGAAGAACCACGGCGATGCAGCGATATAGTACAAGCTCGTCAACGACTGCTGTTGACTGCGATAGGCCCAGTGGAATTGCTCTGCCAGTATTTTGAAGCCGTTTTCTTGAACGCGTGGAGGCAGCTTAAGTTTTAAATCTGATCTGGCGATCTTCCGTATCGAATGTCCGCTCCAATAAGCCAGGTAAGTCTTCACCCCAAGGCTAATCACACCCGCTGGATTGCGCCTAAATGCGTTAAAGGCCGTTGAGGCGGCAATTTCGCTCGACTTTTGCGGATCTGTTTCAATGCGACACCAGCGTGCGACAAGCCCGTTAGGTTCAAATCTCTGCGCATTTCGCAAATCCGCCTCTCGCAATCCGAAATCGTCTCCGTGTATGATGATCTCGGCCAGCCTGGGATCAGTTGCATCCTGGGGCTGGAGAATAGGCGCCCAAATCGCCAGCAGAAAATAGCCCGTCCCATGCAAGTGGGCAGGTTCGCGGCGTGAAAGGAAACCATAGGTGTGTTGGTATACTTGATCCAGCACGAACAAGGCAATCACGCTGGCAGCAAGGTGCTTCCAGAAGAGCTGCCGCTTCAGAAATTGAAACGACCGCCAAAGGCAGCTAATCGATAAGGGGCTCGTCGCGTTAACTTCTCCCATGAATGCAATGATTGGAAGCAACACTGCCATCAACTGAATT
>QHMS01000177.1 GCA_003217895.1 Verrucomicrobiota bacterium | reverse complement strand
ATAATTGAAAATCCAGCTGTGGTGTCGCGCACCTTCGGACCAAATGGCGGCCAAATTTGGGTGAGCGACGAGGACTACCCCGATACTGTTTCGACCGTCCCCGGTGCTGTCCATGCAATAGACCCCGGCGGCGCCGTTACTTTAGATGTCGTGGAGTGGCACGGTGCGGAACAGGTTATTGCCATCCCCCACGATATATGCACCTTTTGCAACAACGGTACCCTCTTCCAAGCCATCACACTCAATGAGCAGGGGCAGGTAGGACTCTACCAATATTTTCCGGTTTCCTTCGCAGGCTTGAGTGGCGACGTCCTGATTCCGAGCGAGTCCGGCCAGGGCACCGCTCTGGTGCAGTTCGATGGCACGAACTATGTTACCTCCTTCTTCGATAACATCCCCGGCGGCACATTCGAGGGCGCCTCTTTCGTTGACTGCAACGTTCCCACGCCTACGCCGACATTTACACCGACGCCGACATTTACACCGACAGCCACGTTTACGCCTACATCCACAGCTACATTTACGCCTACAGCTACAGCCACAGCTACATTTACGCCTACAGCTACAGCTACGGCAACGTTTACGCCAACGCCAACGTCAACAGTATGTGGCGCGCTGGGCTCGTGCACTCCTCCTTACCCATTCGTAAGTAGCAGTCCGCGGACCAACATCGCATTTAACGAAAGCGAAGTATTACGAGCTTTTCGCGTTAGCGTGACTTCCGACGGCTGCACTCCTATAGCAATTCAGATGTTCTACAATGACGAACACGCCATGACGCTGGGTGTTCGCCAGACTCAGGTGATTACCTGCGCCGGTACGACCATAACTGGTAACTTCCCGATTGCGCCTGCGCCCACGGCCACTCCGACATGTGTAATGAATCCACAGACTGGTGCGACAGAAGCCCAGGGAGGTGTCGACCCGTCGGGTCGCCCAATGTTCCCAGCGCTGTTCATTACAGACTTGGATACGTTTCCGGGCTCGAGTAACCCCCTTGCCGGCGACTGGCAGTTTGGCGGCACGGGCATCCCGCCTAATGCGGTCTTCGGGACATGGAAAGCTGCCGTCAGCGCGTTTGACAAAACGACTAACACAACAACGGTCACTCCAGACGCCGACCCACCAGTGAACAACTGGAACCTCGACGGAGCAACATGCGTCCCCCCCGCCGATCCGATACCGACGCCCACCCCAACGAACCAAGGCTACGGCACCGAATGCCGCTGGAATATATCTTCGCTTAACCTGACGCCAGGTCACCACTATCGCCTCTACTTCATCGTGCACGATGGCGACCAGAATCACTCTGGCGGCGATAGCGGCCAGGCTTGTGTGTTCTTAGCGATGCCGGGGACTCCCCCACCAGCAAGCCCAACCCCGACTGCGTCTCCTACACCAACGGCTACGCCAACCGCGACACCGGGGACGTTCATCGTTGGTACGAAGACGCTCAGCGGGAAGAATGTCAGCGTCAGCGTCTTTAACGGCACCAGCGTGTCTCAGTTGCTTACGGGGCTGTCCATCACCTGGCCGCAGGCTACTAATGGAAACCTGACCAAGATCACGTTTAACGGGACAACGATCTATAACACGTCGACCGGCGGTGGCTCGCTTACCACGAGTTCGCTGCTGGGCACAAATGCCCAGCGGACGATCGCCGCGGGTGCATGCGGAACCGTGGTATTTAGCTTCGCGAACAACGTCAGCACTAACGCCGCCAACTACACTGGTTCGCTCACGTTCAACCCGTTCGGTCCCGTAACGATATTTGGCCCGTAAAGAGAACCGCACGTTTCAACAAGGAAGGGCCGGCGCAAGCCGGCCCTTTTTTTCCACCGGAAGCGATCTTGTGAGTGCTCTAGCCACGCCCATGTGGGGCGCCTGAAACTCGATTTTTAGCTAGCGAGGACGGCGCACAGCGCCGTGGCTACAAGCGGAGCTCCGTGTCTCCAGATTATGGATTTTGCCGCAACCGTGCGCAATGATCTGACCGCATTGGGAATTTCTTTCGCAATTTGCGCTCCAGCTTGAGATCGAACAGGCGGAGCATGAATTTTCGCCCGGGACCAATCCGTTTGTTCGGTAACCGGGCCGTAAACTCGCGGCCGCCAATTCAAACTTCAGCGCCGCCGTGCCGCTCCTAAAATTTTTCGAGCTGGGCCGGAGATATAGATACGAATCCTTCTGCCGGCCACTGCAGATCAGAATAATCTCCTAAGAAAAATTAGAGTAATGCCTAAGAAAAAAATTGGTTGACTTTCTCGGAGCGCGTCAAGAGAATGCTCGCTTAGTTAGGCAATATCAAACGTTAGGCTCCCCCAAACAGTGAAAGATCGCGCGATACTCTGCGCGGGCAAACAACGATGTCGGGTCGTCGTAGTTGGAGACACATGCGTCAGCGAGGCTGGCATGGCCGCGATTATCGGGCGCGATAAGCGGTATCAAATCTGCGGCAGCGCGCATGGCTTTTTTGATTCAGGCGAACTCATCCGACAATATCGCCCCGATATTCTGCTGATCGAACCGTTTCTGGAAGATCGCGACGGCATCCTCTGGATCAAGGAACTCGCCATGGAATACCCGCACACGCGGATTTTGGTTGTGTCGCGGCAATCTGAACACGTTTTTGCCGAGCGTGCATTGCATGCAGGCGCGACTGGTTACTGGATGAAAAACGGATCGCCCGAAGAACTGATGCGCGCGGTCGAGAAAGTCATGGCGGGAGAAATTTATGCGAGTCCCTCGATTACTGCGTTGGCGATCCAAAGATTCGCTCATCGCGCGGATTTACCCAAGGGACTCGACGCGCTCAGCGATCGCCAGCTGGCCGTGTTCTCATTGATTGCCGCGGCACGTCGCCCGGGTGAGATCGCAAAGGAACTAGGCATCAGCTGCAAGACCGTCACCACCCACTTCGAGCACATCAAGCAAAAAATGGGCTACGCGAACGCGGAACAACTGAAGTACGGTGCGCGCGAGTTGCTCGGAGCAGGGGAAGTCCACGCCCGACTCCGACACAACGGTGACGTGGCGCAGACGCGCATATCTCAACTGAAGGCCAAAGCAGGCTACGCAGGCATTGCCCGATAGTTCGCATCGGGAATTTGCCGATTCAAAAAATCAGGCTGTCTGCCGGATAGGCAAGATTCCTGGCTCTCGCCATAATCCGCGTCTTACACAAATCACCCCCCATCGCACTCGATTGCTTCGAGCCAAAAACGGAAGAAGCCCACGAGAATCTGGGGCCCGAGATTATCTTGCTGAAATAAAATCATATCAAACAAAACCCAAAATCCAAAAATGAAAAAAATCCCCCTAAGAACAAAAATCACACTCTTCGCGCAGGGTCAATCGCGACCAGGGCTCGGTCGCAGGAATGTAAATACTATGAAGACGAAGAGTAAAATTAACGGTTACATTCTTCGCAATGGCGCGGTCGCGCTCTTTTTTCTATGCGTCGTCGTAGCCCTTTTCTCGGCGACCAATCCGAAGTTTGCAACGTCGCCGAATAACGCCGCCTTCGGCGTGAATGGGCGGGGAAGTCACCCTGCTGGGGGCGGTAACCGCCACACCTACGCGAATGACAACTGCATGCCGAACGACTATACGATTACTACCGGTAGCGGCATCATCGTGTATGGGATTACCGACACCGGCAACCACTGCGACGACTGCGTCACGCCCA
>QHMS01000176.1 GCA_003217895.1 Verrucomicrobiota bacterium | reverse complement strand
TGGGCGGAAGTGAACAGTTGTTTCGGGTTCGCGGGCGAAAACAGAATGGGACGGGTCCAACCAAACCGGTATTTGAGTTCGCCTGATGATAGGCCTTCCTGATAATGCGGCCATGGGCTCACGCTTCGGTACTGGTGAGTGCCCGCATCGTACTGCAGAAAGATACTGTAATAGCCGCTGCCATAGGTAATTTTCGTATCGCCCGGCTGCGGCACAGTGTACGTGCTTTCGCCATAGGCCGCCGGGTGCCAGGCGGCGAATGGAATCATTCCTCCTGCGTAGGCGCTCGGCCCTTCAAACGAACCTTCGTCCTGTTGCGCGCCATAGATGTGATACGGGAACTGGTCGTCAAGATTAACATGATAAAATTGCCCGGTAGGCTGATTGTGTTCGGTGGTCCAAGTCTTGCCGCCATCCGCTGAGACGGTGGCGCCGCCGTCGTTGCCTTCGAGCAAGATCTTGGTGTCCTCCGGGTTGATCCACACCACGTGATTGTCGCCATGCGGTGTGCGCAGCTTGGTAAATGTTTTGCCGCCGTCATGCGAAACCCACAACGCATCCACTTCTGGCGCATACGCGGTGTTCGGATCCTTGGGGTCCACATAAATCGTCATGTAATAAAAGGCGCGTTGGCGCAGCTTCATCTCCTGGTTGACTCGCTTCCATGTTGCGCCGGCATCGTCGGAGCGAAAAACGCCGCCGTCTTTTGCCTGAATGATGGCATAGACAATGTCCGGTTTGCTTGCCGCGATGGACACGCCGATGCGTCCCAGAACTCCCTGCGGCAGACCGGGATTACGCGAGATATTGGTCCAGTGGGTGCCTCCGTCAGTGGTCTTGTAGATGCCGCTGCCCGGGCCACCGCTTGAAAGCCCCCACGGTTTGCGCACTGCCTGCCACATCGTGGCGTACATCTCACCCGGATTGCCGGGATCCATCACCAGACAGATCGCCCCGGTGTCGTTGTCCACGAACAGGATTTTCTTCCAGGATTTGCCGCCATCGGTGGACTTGAAAACGCCACGGTTGGGATCGGGCGCGAACACATGCCCCATAGAAGCAACGTAAACAACGTTGGGATCCTTGGGGGCCACAAGGATTGCGCTGGTCGAGTGTGTTTCGCGCAGCCCGGCATACTGCCACGTTTTGCCGGCATCGACAGATTTGTAAACGCCGTCGCCTGGAATAACCGTGTTGCGGATGTCGGCTTCGCCGGTGCCGACGTAAAGGATCTTCGGATCAGATGGCGCCACCGCTATCGCGCCGATGCTGGCGCTGGGCCCCGGCAGCTTGCCATCAGTGATGTTTTCCCATTCGGCACCGCCCGAACTCTTCCAAACGCCGCCGCCCACCGTTCCGGCGTAAAAGAGGTTCCTGTTTCCCGGGACGCCGGTCACGGTGACCACTCGCCCGCCGATGTAGGGCCCCACGCAACGCCATTTGAGCTTGCCTATCAGCGCCTGGGGAGGAAGAGGCTCTGCGCCTTGAGATCTCGCGAGCATGGAGAGAAGTGCAGTTGCAACCAGAACAGGAAGGGTGCGAATTTTCATACGACTAGAAGGATACGTTTGATAATTTTTCATTGGACGTCGACCATTCGACGTTGAGCGTTGGATGTTTTTCGATAAATCGCAATCTCTTATGCTACGTATCCACTTCTTCGTCATTTGCGTTTTGCTCGCGCTCGCGCAAATCACCGTCATGTCTGCCGCCGATCTCAAGGACAATCCGCTCGCGATCGAAAGCGCGCTGCCCTATCACTACCCGTCCTTCGATAAGATCAAGGATGAACATTTTGTGCCCGCGATCGAAGCCGGAATGCGCGAGCAACTGAAGGAGATCGAGCCGATCGCGAACAGTTCCGACAAGCCGACGTTCGATAACTCGATCGTCGCTCTCGAGCGCACCGGGCGATTGCTCGACCGCGCGCAGCGAACCTTCTCGAACCTGAACGCGTGCGACACAAATCCGACGCGGCAAAAGATCGAAAAAGAAATGGCGCCGAAACTTTCTGCGCATCGCGACCAGATTTTCTTGAATCCGAAATTGTTCGCGCGGCTTCAGGAGCTTTACGACAAGCAAGACAAGTTCGCCGCAGCGAATCCGTCCGGTGGCGGACTTGGCCTCGATCCTGAGTCGGCGTACTTACTCGAGCGGTATTACAAGGATTTTGTGCGGGCAGGCGCGAAACTGTCCGACGCCGACAAAGAGAAGTTGAAGAAGATTAATGCCGAGCTGGCGACTTTGCAGACGCAGTTTGAGCAAAACGTGCTCAAAGAACGGAATGCGTCCTCGGTCATCGTCGATCGCAAAGAACAGCTGGCCGGCCTCACAAACGACCAAATGGCTGGCGTCGTTGCGGCTGCGAAAGCCGAGCACAAGGAAGGCAAGTTGGTCATTCAACTTCAGAACACGACTGGGCAACCGTTGCTCGGCTCTCTGCAGGATCGACCACTGCGCGAGCGCATCATGCAAACATCGCTAGCCCGGAACAGCAAAGGCGGGGAGTTCGACACGCGCGACATTGTCCTGCGCACCGCGCAATTGCGCGCTGAGAAAGCGAAGTTGCTGGGTTATGCGAATTGGGCGGCGTATCAGCTCGAAGATCAAACCGCGCACGACGTTCCGACCGTAAACAGACTTCTCGCCCATCTCGCGCCGCCTGCAATGGCGAACGCAAAACGCGAAGCTGCCGACATGCAAAAGATTGTCGATGACGAAAAAGGCGGCTTTCAAATCGCCGCGTGCGATTGGGATTTTTATTCGGAGAAGGTGCGCAAAGCGAAATACGCATTCGACGAGTCGGAATTGCGTCCGTATAACGAGCTCAACCACGTCATTATCGACGGCGTCTTTTACGCCGCTGGAAAACTGTACGGACTTACGTTCAAGGAGCGCCGTGATCTGCCTGTTTATCAGCCGGACGTGCGCGTTTGGGAAGTTTACGATCGCGATGGCAAACCGCTGGCGATTTTCATCGGCGATTATTACGCGCGGCCGTCAAAGCAGGGCGGCGCGTGGATGAACGCGTATGTCCAGCAGAGCGGTCTGTTCGGCACGAAACCGGTCGTTGCGAACCATCTGAACATTCCCAAACCGCCGCCGGGTGAACCGACGTTGCTTACCCAAGATGAAGTGCGCACCGCATTTCACGAGTTCGGTCACGCGCTGCACGGCATGTTTTCAAACGTGAAATATCCGCGCTTCAGCGGGACGAGCGTGCCGCGGGATTTTGTCGAATACCCGTCGCAGGTGAACGAGATGTGGGCGCGCTGGCCGGACGTGCTTAAGAATTACGCGAGGCATTACAAGACGGGCGAGCCGATGCCGCAGGCGTTGCTCGATAAGGTTGAAGCAGCGGAGAAGTTCAATCAGGGGTTCAAAACAACCGAATATCTATCGGCGTCGCTGCTCGACCAGGCGTGGCATCAACTGAATCCAGGCGAGGTTCCGAAGGACGCCGTGGCATTTGAAGCTGACGCGCTGCACAATGCCGGTGTCGACTTTGCGCCGGTGCCGCCGCGTTACCGCATTTTCTATTTTTCACACGCGTTCGCCCACGGCTACTCAGCCGGTTATTACTCGTATATCTGGAGCGAAGTGCTGGACGCGGATACGGTGGAATGGATAAAGGAGCACGGGGGCTTGAAACGGGAGAACGGCGACCGTTTTCGCGAGATGTTGCTCTCGCGGGGCGGCTCGGCCGATGCACTGGGGCTATTCAAGAATTTCGTCGGGCGCGATCCTTATATCGAGCCGTTGCTAAAGCGGCGCGGGCTCGATCGCGCACCCGGCTCCGATGGCGCAA
>QHMS01000221.1 GCA_003217895.1 Verrucomicrobiota bacterium | reverse complement strand
AACACAACGTTGCATTCCAGCGTTGCGACGGGATTCAGTCCGCCGAGCAGTCAGGACAAGATTTTCGGAAACAATTTCGGACTGAAGCCGGAAAACGATTTGGGTTGGGACATGGGTATAGAGCAGCGGCTCTGGGAAAATCGTGTGACGGTTGGTCTGACTTATTTTCACAACGACCTGTCGAACGTGATCGGATTCAACGGGCTTTTTCAGACGCTCAACCTCGGCGCTGCTGAAACGCAGGGGCTCGAAGCCGAATTACGCGCGCAACCGATTGAAAACCTT
>QHMS01000222.1 GCA_003217895.1 Verrucomicrobiota bacterium | reverse complement strand
TGAAGAACTCGCGCTTTTCCGGATGGTTGTAGAGACTGCTGGCCTCTACCTCTTCGGCCCACCGTCTTATTTCTGCTGGCGTTTTTTTCGCGCCGCTTTGATTGAGCCACTCGACCATCTCCTGGTCGCTTGCGCCCTGCTCGATCTGCGCTTTGAAATCGTTGCCCTGCACGCCCTTGAAACCGAACAGCATGTTATCGAGCGGACAATCGAAGTGGTATTCGCCGATCTCCCCCGCCACCAGCGCGCGGCATTTATCGATGGTGCGTCCAAGAATGGCGAAGCCGCCGACTCGAATGCGCGGACTCCGCGGTGCTTCTTTCGTTAGATCTTTCCCGCTGATTTTCTTTTTCATACTTCAGGTGTTTCGGATCAAGTCCCCGATGTGGCCGCAACCTTGTGGATGAAATTCAGAAAACAGCAATTGCTACTGATGGACAGAGCTGAAACACAGATTTCTCCATTCTGAATCTGTGAAAATCTGTGTTAATCTGTGGCTAATCTATGGTCGAAGTCGGGGTCACATATACCGGCAATTTGCATTGCGACGCGACGCATGGGCCATCGCAATCGAAGATTTCCACCGATGCGCCGACCGACAACAAGGGCAAAGGCGAAGCGTTTTCGCCTACCGATCTCGTCGCCACGGCGCTCGCCACCTGTATGAGCACGACCATGGGAATCAAGGCGCAGGAGCTCGGAGCCGATTTGAGTGGAATGCGTGTCTCAGTGCAGAAGGAAATGTCGAACGACGCGCCGCGCCGGATTGTGGGTCTGCCATCGGAGGTTCACATCCCGCTCCCGCCCGATTCGCCACATCGCGAAGTGCTCGAGCAAACCGCGCTCAATTGCCCGGTGCACAAGAGTCTTCCGTCGGAAATCCATCGCCCGACGAAGTTTTTTTGGGAAGGGTAGGCTCTGTTTGTCATGTCGAGCCCTTCGGCTTCGCTCAGGACAGGCTTCGTCGAGACATCTCTGGATATTTCCGTGCTTAGTGAAGACAGAAAGTAATTAGAGATTCCTCCAACCTTCGCATAAAGCTACGGCTTGGCAGGCGACTCCGCTCGGAATGACAGGACGACTATGTTACGTCCGGATACAGCCACTGCAGGTAATCGCGCACGCCTTCTTCCAGCGGGAAGCGTGGCTCATACCCGAGCGCGCTGCGTGCGTTCGTGAGATCCGCTTGCGTGAAATTTTGATAATGCGCATGCGGATTCTCGATGTAATCCGGTCGAAAATTTGTGCCTAGGCATTTGTTGAGAACGTCCACCAGTTCGTTAAACGAGCTCGCCTGGCCGGTGCCGAGATTATAAATCCCGCTCGTTTGCGCATCGAGCGCGCGGATGCTGCCTTCAACAGCATCTTTCACGTAAACGAAGTCGCGTTTTTGTTCGCCATGCTTGAAAATGCGCGGCCGCTGACCGGCCTTCATCTGTTGCGCTAAATGATAAATCATGCTCGCAGGCACGCCTTTGTGCGCTTCGCGGGGCCCGTAAACGTTGAAGTAACGCAAGCCGATGATGACCCAGTCCGGATTCTCTTTGGCTTCGCGCATCGCGATGTTGTCCATGACCACTTTCGAGAACGAGTAAACGTTTGCCGGAGCGGCGCCATTTGATTCGACGCTGGCCTGAGTAACGGCCCCGTAAGTGGACGCCGAGGAGGCGTAGATAACGCGGGTCTTGGTTGACCGCGCGAAATTCAATAGCCGCCGAAAACTTTCGACGTTGTCGTGCACCTGAACGAATTGATCGTGCAAAGTGGTGTCAGTGATCGAGGCGAGATGAAAAATGGCATCGAACTTTTCGGTACCGAATTGCGCGTGCCAATCGAGCGTGGCCAGATTTTGCGCAACGAAATCGCCACGATACCCAGCGAGGTTTTTGAAATTACCCGATCGAAAATCATCGATCACCGTGAGACGCGCCGCCGGAAATTTTTCCTGCAGCGCCAGCGTGAGATTTGAGCCGATGAAACCGGCGCCGCCGGTCACCATCAGGCTAGAAGCAGAATTAGACGAGGCCACAAGGTTTGGTTGGTTGGTTGATTAGATAAATCTTGACTCGCGGAGCGCAAGTCGCTAGTCCTCGGTTCCAGTTCTTTGCGAGCTTGGAAAAGTGGATTGGCGCAAGAAATCCCGTGAGAATCGGGAGCAGTTGCGCTGCTGTAACTGGATACGACTTCCCATTGGGCCAGTCCCCGAAAATTTTCGGGGGTGAAGGCGGGAAGAAGATGCGATGCCGCACAGGCATTTTAAGCCAGGAGCCAGAATATTTGTCCGGTCCACCTCATTCGTGTTGTAGGGGCGGCTGTGTCAGCCGCCCGGCGTTCGCCACGGCGAATGCCGCTACAAGAGCGACGCGCGAAAAAACTTCTTCGCAAAAAGAAGAATGAGAGCTGGACGATGCAACGCCGTTCATGGCGCGGCCTAACAAGTCCAACTCTCGGAGTTGGAGGTAACTTGTATGCAAAATCGTCCAGTTTGGTTCGTTCTGGGGAGCACATCCGTCTCGGATGTTGGTTTCGGCGTCGCGCCGAAACGATCTTTTTTCAACCCGAGAATCTCGGAGTCTCGTAATACACGAGAAAAGTCCGCCATCGCGGGACGCGCTCGCCAGAATGCGAGACGCGCGCGCTCCCCAATCCAATTTGCGGTGATCCTCGTTTTTCTTTCGACCGCTTGCTTGGCCCAGCAAGCCTCGCCGACTCCTTCGCCCAGCGAAGCGGAGGTTGAACAAGTAGTTGTCACGGCAACGCGTTTCGACATTCCTCTCGATCAATCGCCCGCCAGCGTGAGCGTAATTAGCTCGGACGATCTCAGGCAAAAACAAATCGAACGCGTGGGCGACGCGCTCCGCGAGGTACCCGGTCTGTCCGTTGTGCAGACCGGAACGGCAGGTCAGTTGACTTCGGTTTTCTTGCGCGGTCTGCCAAGTCAAGACATGCAAGTCTTGCTCAATGGCATTCCGATCAATCAGGGTTTGGCCGGCCAATTTGATTTTGCCAATCTGACGACGGACGACATCGACAGAATTGAGGTCGTACGCGGGCCCCAGAGCACGATCTATGGGCCACGCGCGCTCGCGGGAGTCGTTCAAATCTTCACGAAAGAAGGAAGCGGGCCGGCCGGTATCACGTTGAGCGCAGAGGGCGGAAGCTACGACACTTTTCGTGAATCGCTGCAAAGCGACGGCAAGATCGGCGAGTTCGACTATTCGATCGGCGCCAGCCGTCTCGACACCGACAATGCGCGTCCAAACAACAATTACCGTAACACCGCTGGAATTGCTGACACAGGCTGGTCGCCGAACGAAGCTTTGCGGATCGGCGGCCTATTTGCTTATTCACTTAGCGACACCGGCAATCCAAACACGATCTTTGATCCCCGTCCGATCGATCATTTTTTGACCGAGAAGTGGCTCATCGCGCCGCACATTGATCTTCGCGTCGGCGATTGGTGGGAACACAAATTCATTTTCGATTATGATCACGAACGACAGCTGAACGATCCGAACCAGGACGGCTTTGTTGGTCCGACGCGCGCGCTGTTTGAACGAACGCAGATTGATTATCAAAACGATTTGCGACCAACG
>QHMS01000073.1 GCA_003217895.1 Verrucomicrobiota bacterium | reverse complement strand
TAAATCTTTTCTAACAATCATGAAAAAAATTCTCTTTGCATTAACCATCCTTGCTTGTGTTCTGTCTGCTCTTTCGCAGGTGAGGGCAGCGGACGTATCGGTTGATTTCATTTACAACAACCTTTCCGGTGGGAACTGGATTGACGTTGAAGGCTACGGATATGGCTGGCAGCCGGACATAGCCGTGAGCGATCCGAACTGGCGCCCTTATTCGGACGGATATTGGGCATACACAGATTATGGATGGACTTGGATCAGTTACGAAGATTTCGGCTGGGCCACCTATCATTACGGTCGCTGGGCGAATCTGGCCGATTACGGCTGGACGTGGTTTCCAGGAACTGATTTGGATTGGGGACCAGCCTGGGTCTCGTGGCGAACCGGTGGCGATTACATTGGCTGGGCGCCCTTGCCTCCGCGGGGCCCGGAGATCGTCTATGAAGGACAGCCGATCGGCGCCACCGTGGACGTCGAATACGATATCGGCCCGGAATATTACAACTTTTGCGACATTCGTTTTATCGGTGAACCGGTGTTGCGGGATCGGCTCTATCCGCCAGCGCAGAACGTCACTTACATCACGAACACAGTGAACGTGACCAACATCTCCGTTCAGAACAATGTGGTCTATAATTACGGCCCGAATTACAACGTCGTTAACCAATACTCGAGCCGGCCGATTCAGCGGCTCACTATCGAGCGGCAGACTGCCGCTGATTTGTCTGCCGCTGCTAAATCCGGGACGCTCACCAAAGTGCAGGGCAACAAGCTCATGGTAGGTGCACCGCCTAAGCTCACCAAGGCGCCTACCAGCGTTGCGCCTCCAGCAGTGAAAGCCAAAGTCGCGCAGCCAAAGATTGAACACGGCTGGAAGGGTGTTTCCAATAGAGCCGAGGTGGAACAGAAGATTAAAACCGAGAACCCGAAGAATATTCCTCCGCCAACGCGTGCGGCTGCACGACCAGCAGGGAGCGCGCCAGCTGCTGGCGCGAGCCCACCCGCCCCGCCAGGGGAGAGGGCGCCAGTTTCGCCTGGGCCGCGAGGCAAACCTGGGCGCGTACCGCCCGGTGCGACAGCAGGTCCAGCAGGCATTTCGCCTTCGCCGTTTGAACGAGGCAAGGCTCATGGCAGGCCAGGCGCGCAACCGGGCGGGACAATGCCGCCAGGACCCGGCGAGGCAGCTCCGCCATCTGAAAGAGGCAAGCCTCATGGCAAACCAGGCATCCAACCCGGTGCGACGATTCCGCCGGGGGCAGGCGAGGCAGTTCCGCCATCTGAGCGGGGTAAGGCTCATGGCAGGCCAGGCGCGCAACCTGGCGGCACGATGCCGCTTGGAGCAGGCGAAGCGGTTCCGCCAACTGAACGAGGCAAACCTCATGGCAAACCGGGGGTCCAACCGGGTGACACGATGCCGCCTGGAGTAGGCGAGGCGGCTCCGCCATCTGAGCGAGGCAAACCTCATGGCAGGCCGGCGGCGCAGCCGGGCAGCACGATGCCGTCTGACGTTAGCGGTGGCGGGCCGCCGGCGCAGAAGATGCACGAGAATTCACCCAACATGTATAAACAAGGCGCGCAACCGCCTGGTGGCGCGCCTCCGGGTGAACCGCGCGGACACGAAAGGGGGCAAGCGGCTCACGGTCAGCCTGGCGGGCCGCCACAAGGAGGTGGAGCACCCGCCGCTGGCGGGCCACCACAAGGAGGTGGAGCACCCGCCGCTGGCGGGCCACCACAAAGAGGTGGTGGACCCCCTGCAGCCGAACGCAGCCAAGAGCAGCCACAACACGGAAAGAAAAAGGGAGAAAAAGAATCACCACCGCCGGGACCACAATAACTCTGGCGCGATTTGTAAAAGCGGCTTCGGAAAGAAAATCCCGGAGCCGCTTTTTTGTAGCGGCGTTTGTGTCAAACGCCGGGCGTTTTGTATCTGGGCGCTTGACACAAGCGCCCCTACAACGAATGCAACGAACTCCGCTGAGAGAGCGGACGCTACAGTAATTCGGCAATCTGAACGGCATTCAATGCGGCGCCCTTGAGCAATTGATCGCCTGAAACCCAAAACGATAGCCCATTTTCAAAAGCGCAATCCAGCCGCACCCGGCCTACCTCACAATCGTCTGTTCCCGTAACGCTAAGTGGCATCGGGTAGCGATTATTCTGCGGTTCGTCCACGAGCTCGAGCCCTGGCGCTTTGGCTAAAACTTCGCGCGCGCGTTCCAATGAAACGGTTCTTTCGAATTCAGCGCTCACCGCGATGGAGTGTGCGCGATACACCGGCACACGCACACAAGTGACCGAGGCGCAGAATTGCGGCAGGTGCATGATCTTGCGCGCCTCGTTCTGCATCTTCATTTCCTCTTTTGTGTAGCCGGTTTCCAGAAAGCCATCGACGTGCGGCAACAAATTGAATGCGATCGGATGCGGATAGACCTTGTCCGCCGTAGCTTCAGCGAAGGCGGATGTGCCGGGCATTGAAAGCGCTTCCTGATCAGCGGCCCCTCTTTTTGTTTGCCAAGTTAATTCATCGATCGCGCGCGTGCCGCTGCCAGAAACGGCCTGATAACTCGCGGCGAAAATTCGACGAACGCCGAACGCACGGTGCAGAGGAAAAAGCGCCATCAACGTGATTGCCGTTGTGCAATTTGGATTTGCAATGAGCCCGCGGTGCCGTCGCACATCCTCGGGGTTGATCTCGGGAATTACCAGAGGCACATGCGCCTCCATTCGGAACGCCGACGAGTTGTCGATGACGATTGCGTCCGCCTGGCAAGCAATCGGCACATATTTTCGCGAGATTTCGCCGCCAGCGCTGAAAAATGTGATGTCGATCTTTTCGAATGAATCTTCGTCGAGTTGCTGCACCGGGACTGATTCATCTCGAAAGCGCACTGATTTACCGGCGGAACGCGCAGAGCTAATCGGACGCAGACTCGCCACTGGAAAATTTCGCCGCTCAAGCACGCGCAAAAGCTCTTGCCCGACAACGCCGGTCGCGCCAACAATCGCAACGTGATATTTCTTCATGATGCGCTAGTGCACCTTTGAATTCCGTGCTGGCTCTTCTCGCCCGCCGTAGGTCGCCGCGGCGAGCGAAGGCGGGTCGCGCCAACAACGGCGATATGATAGCCTTTCATCCGCAGGCGCAGTTTATCGCCGGGGTGATTCGATGCAAACTTCGCGAAACATTTACATATCGATCCGTGATCAGAAGCTTACGTTGAAGGACGGCGACACACTGATCCGCAGTTACCCGGTGTCCACTTCGCGGTTCGGCATTGGCACCGAAATGGGAAGCATGAAAACGCCCACCGGTCGTTTTCGAGTAGCGGAGAAGATTGGCGGCGACACGCCGAGCGGGACCGTTTTTCGAAGCCGCGTGGCACTCAGGCCCCTTGATCCGATTCCTCCAACCGAGGATTTGGTCATGTCCCGTATTTTATGGCTCGACGGGTTGGACGAGCAGAACGCCAATACACGCGGTCGCTACATCTACATTCATGGCACGAAACACGAGGACAATATCGGTACGCCCGCCAGCTGCGGTTGCGTCCGGATGCGGAATGCGGACGTGGTCGAACTGTTCGATTTAGTTGACGAAGGCATTCCGGTTGTAATAGAGCCATGAGTAGGAACTTTTGGGCAGAATTTCCCGGCGATACATCCAAAGGAGACAAGAAAAACGTTGTTTCCGTGTGATTCTAAACGGCGGCGCAGTTTGTGATGAAAGGAGGCGAGACAGATTGAAACTTTTACGAGCGATCATGATCGTGGTCATTTTGGCTACTGCTTTGAGTTTTGGTGCTTGTGCTCAACACAAAGAGGCTACTGTGACCACAAGCGCAGGAACGACCGGTTACGCCAAATAAAGCGGGCACCCAGTTTGTGATCAAAAAAAACTTCAGAAAAGCATTGCGTCCCCCTGATTCCCTAACTAAACAGACCGGAGCAACTTGCTACGAAAGGAGGCGAGATAGATTGAAACTATTGAAAACGATCATGGTCGTGGCCGTTATGGTCACCGCTTTGGGACTGGGGGCTTGCGCGCAACACAAGGAGGTAGTAACCCCACCTCCAGCGCCGAGCGGAAAATAAATCCGGCACCCAATTTAATCCGGGCGGTTTCGCCCAAAGGCCAGGTCGTGTTCCGACCTGGCCTTTTTCTTTTTCCGGGATTCTGACTAAACTGCGCGAATGGAACTGAAGGGCGAGCAGATTTCCCTTGTTCAACTCGCAGCGGTCGCTTTCGAAGGTGAGGCCGTTTGCATTTCTCCTGCTGCGCGGCCGCGTATTCTCGCGTCGCGCAAAGCGATCGAACAAATCGTTGAGCGCGACGAAGTCGTTTACGGAGTCAACACCGGGTTCGGCAAGCTCTCCGACGTTCGCATTTCGCATGGCGAATTGCGCCAGCTACAGTTGAACCTCGTCCGCAGCCACGCTTGCGGAATTGGAAATCCGCTGTCGGAGGCCGAAGTGCGCGCAATGATGGTGCTACGCGCGAACGTTCTGGCGCTCGGCTTCAGTGGAATCCGCTTCGAGGTTATCGAGCTGCTTTGTGAGATGCTGAACCGGCGTATCTGTCCTGTCGTTCCAGAAAAGGGCTCGGTCGGCGCGAGCGGCGATCTGGCGCCGTTGGCACATCTGGCTTTGAGTCTTATCGGCGAAGGCGAGGCATTTTTTGATGGCAAACGGATGACCAGCGCCGAGGCACTGAGGAGTGCACAACTAACGCCAGTGCAACTCGAAGCAAAAGAAGGACTGGCACTGCTCAACGGTACACAGGCGATGCACGCCGTGGGCGGGCTGGCGCTTCTGCGCGCGCAACGCCTTGCGCGGGTTGCCAACGTTGCCGGCGCGATGAGTCTCGAAGCGTTGAGAGGCACACCCGCCGCTTTCGATTCGCGGCTGCAGGATGCCCGGCCGCACCCGGGCCAGAAAGCTGTCGCCAAACATCTTTTGTCGTTGATGGAAGGCAGCGAAATTCGCCAGTCGCATCTCGAGGACGATCCGCGCGTTCAGGATGCATATAGCCTGCGTTGCATGCCGCAGGTCCACGGAGCGGTTCGCGGCGTGCTCGGGCATTGCGAAGATATTTTGTTAATTGAATCCGCATCCGCCACCGATAATCCGCTGGTGTTCGCAGAGAGCGATGAAGTGATTTCTGGCGGCAATTTTCATGGCGCGCCACTCGCGTTTGCATTCGATTACGCGGCGATTGCAATTGCCGATC
Organism: Verrucomicrobiota bacterium; assembly: GCA_003217895.1. Classification (GTDB taxonomy): domain Bacteria; phylum Verrucomicrobiota; class Verrucomicrobiia; order Chthoniobacterales; family UBA10450; genus Udaeobacter. The sequence continues at coordinate 6,916 of QHMS01000073.1, read as the reverse complement.
TGATGAGCATGAGCGAACGCCGGACGGATCGATTGCTTAATCCGGACAAGAACGAAGGGTTGCCTGCATTTCTGGCGCGAGAGCCGGGCGTGCAATCCGGCTTCATGATTGCGCACGTCGCGGCTGCCTCGCTGGTCAATGAAGCGCGCGTGCTCGCGCATCCAGCGAGCATTGACAACATCACCACTTCCGGTGGGAAAGAAGATCATGTTTCCATGGGAATGACGAGCGCGCTGAAGCTGCGCGCGATTGTCGATCTCACCGAAAATTTGCTGGCCATCGAATTGCTCGCTGCTAGTGAAGGCTTGGAACATCGCCGTCCTTTAAAAGCAGGAGTTGGCGTCGAGCGTGCATTCGCTGCGGTGCGAAAAATCGCGCCGCCGCTTACGGAGGACCGCTCGCTTTCCGGCGATATCGCGCGGGTTACCGAAGCGATTCGCCGGGGCGATTTTGACGGCGAGGACAAAAAGCTATGAGTGGAAGACGAGTCATCCATGCGCCGCACGGCAGCGAGTGTACCTGCAAAGGCTGGCACCAGGAGGCAGCCATGCGGATGTTGATGAACAATCTCGATCCGAATGTAGCAGAAAATCCAGACCAGCTTGTAGTTTACGGCGGGACTGGGCGCGCCGCGCGAAGCTGGGAGGCATTCGACGCAATCGTGCGCTCGCTGCGCGAACTCGAAAATGATGAGACGCTTCTCGTGCAATCAGGGAAACCGGTCGGCAAATTTCGGACGCACGAAGAAGCGCCCCGGGTTCTCATTGCGAATTCCAATCTTGTCGGACAATGGAATAATTACGCCGAGTTCAATCGCCTCGAAAGAATAGGGCTGACAATGTACGCGCAGATGACTGCCGGCTCGTGGATTTACATCGGCAGCCAGGGGATTGTGCAGGGAACATTTGAAACTTTCGCCTCCGCTGCGCGCAAACATTTCGGTGGCTCGCTCGACGGAAAATTCATTTTGACCGGCGGGCTTGGCGGCATGGGTGGCGCGCAACCGCTGGCTGCGACCATGAACGGTGCGCTTTTCCTCGGTGTCGAAGTCGATCCGGCACGCATCGAGAAGCGCTTGAAAAGCGGTTACTGCGACAAGATCGCGTCAACCCTGGATGAAGCGCTTGGATTGATCGATCAGGCGCGCAAAGATCGCAAATCGCTCTCGGTAGGACTTGTCGGTAATTGTGCTGACGTTCTGCCGGAAATCGTCAGACGCGAGATTGTTCCTGACGTTTTGACGGATCAAACCAGCGCGCATGATGCGTTGAACGGCTACGTGCCGCACGAAATGTCGCTTGACGACGCGCTTGCGTTGCGCCGGAAAAATCCAGAGGAATATATCGATCGCGCGATGCAGTCGATGGCCGTGCACGTTGAAGCCATGCTTGCATTGCAGAAACAAGGCGCAGTAACGTTTGATTACGGAAATAACATCCGTGCGCAGGCAAAAAAGGCCGGCGTGAAAAACGCCTTCGACATCCCCGGCTTTGTTCCGGAATACATTCGGCCATTGTTTTGCGAAGGGCACGGTCCGTTTCGCTGGGTCGCCTTGAGCGGGGACCCTAAAGACATTGCGTGCACCGACAAACTCGCGCTCGAATTATTTCCCAAAAACCAAACGCTCGCGCGCTGGATGAAACTCGCGCAGCAACGGATTCAATACCAAGGATTACCTGCGCGGATTTGCTGGCTCGGCTATGGCGAGCGCGCGGAATTTGGCCTGGCCATGAACGAGCTCGTTAGGCGCGGTGAGATCAAAGCGCCGATCGTGATCGGGCGCGATCATCTCGATTCAGGTTCCGTCGCATCGCCCAATCGCGAAACCGAAGGAATGCTCGATGGCAGCGATGCAATTGCCGATTGGCCGTTGCTCAACGCGCTTATCAACACTGCCGCCGGCGCGTCTTGGATATCGATTCACAATGGTGGCGGCGTCGGCATCGGTTTTTCCCAGCATGCCGGCATGGTCGTCGTTGCCGATGGCACCGAAAATTCCAAGCGCCGCCTTGAGCGCGTCCTCACCAGCGACCCCGGTACCGGCATACTTCGTCACGCAGACGCCGGTTATTCGCGCGCAATCGAATTCGCCGCTGCGAACAAGATCGACCTCCCGATACAGCCGAAACCGCGCGATTGACGTTCTGGGTAGCGCACGCGTCTCGCGTGCTGGCAAACGCCGCTGGCGTTTGCGAACTTTTGCGTCGTTCTGAAGGCCCGCCGATTTGGAGACTGCGGGGAAGACTGTTTCGGCGCGACGCCGAAACCAGCACGCGTGACGCGTGCGCTACCCAAACACGGCGCTTCGGGATCCGCGATAGACTACTGCCCGACTCTGCAGATTTGCGACGGCTGGAGTACGCCGCTACAGAAAAGACTGCGGCGACCATGAAAAAGTTGATCGAATGTGTGCCGAATTTTTCTGAAGGGTGCGATCAGAATGTCATTCGACAAATCACTGATGCAATCGAATCGGTCGAAGGCGTTTCATTGCTGGACGTTGATCCTGGCGCGAGCACGAACCGAACGGTCGTGACCTTTGTCGGAAGTCCCGATGCAGCGGTGGAAGCCGCATTTCGAGCGATCAAAAAGGGGGCTGAGCTCATCGACATGCGCAGGCACAAAGGAGCCCATCCACGCATGGGCGCGACTGATGTTTGCCCATTCATTCCGGTGAGCAGCGTCAATTGGGAAGAAGCAATCGAATGCGCGAATCGTCTCGGGAAACGTGTCGGCGAGGAATTGAAAATCCCGGTCTATCTCTACGAGAAAGCGGCAAAGGACAAGGCGCGTTCGAATCTTTCAGTGATTCGCGGCGGAGAATACGAAGGGTTTTTCGAAAAAATAAAACAACCCGAATGGAAACCCGATTTCGGTCCGGCGGTTTTCAATGAGAAATCAGGCGCGACCGTAATTGGCGTTCGCGATTTTCTGGTTGCCTACAACGTAAACCTGAACACGAAATCAGTACGACGCGCGACCTCGGTTGCGTTTGACGTGCGAGAGCAGGGAAGAGTGAAGACGGAGGACGGCACGCCATCGGGGAAACCGGTGCTGGACGCAAACGGCGAACCGGTTCGAATTGCAGGCATGCTCAAACATGTGAAAGCGATTGGCTGGTTCGTGAAGGAATACGGGATCGCGCAGGTGTCGATGAATCTGACGAACATCGAGGAGACGCCGTTGCATCTGGCATTCGACGCGTGCGTCGAATCGGCAGCCAAACGCGGTATGCGCGTAACAGGTTCAGAAATCGTGGGCATGGTGCCGAAGAAATGTCTGGTCGATGCGGGCCGTTATTTTTTACGCAAGCAACAATGGTCCGAAGGTGTTTCAGAAGAGGAACTGATCGACATGGCGGTTCGCTCCATGGCCTTGAGCGAACTGAAGCCTTTCGATCCAAACGAAAAGGTGATTGAATTCAAAATTCAATCTGCTGAATCAAAAAAATCCCTCGTAAAAATGGATGTGCGCGATTTTTGCAATGAAACATTGAGCGATTCACCTGCGCCTGGCGGTGGTTCCGTGGCAGCTTTGATGGGCGCATTAGGTGCGTCGTTGGGCGGAATGGTGGCGAACCTTTCTGCTGGAAAACGAGGCTGGGACGAGAAGCTCGAATATTTCAGCAATTGGGCGGTCAAAGCGCAGCGACTCAAAGATGAATTGCTGTCGCTTGTGGATGAAGACACCGCGGCCTTTAACAAGGTGATGGAGGCATTTGCGCTGCCAAAAGTGTCGGCGGAAGAAAAGACGGCGCGTTGGGCTGCAATTGAAGTGGCGACAAAACACGCGGCGGAAGTCCCCTTGAACGTCATGGAAACGGCATCAAAATCGTACGCATTGCTAGCGGAAATGGCAGAAAAAGGAAATCCGGCCTCCATCTCGGACGTGGGTGTTGGCGCGCTGGCCACTCACGCTTGCATAGAAGGCGCAGCGCTAAATGTGCGAATCAACGTTGGCCAGTTGAAGGACGAAAAATTCAAATCGGCGCTTTCTGACAAAGTGCGGAAGATCAGCGCGGATTCAGAGGCGCAGTTTAAGAACATCAACCAGATTGTCGAAGGCAAGCTAAGCAAATCTTGAAGTCACTTGCCGTTCTTCACGTCTCGCAATTGGTCACGCTGGCTGGTCCGACAAGGCCGCGCGTCGGGGCAGAAATGGCCGAGTTGGCAATTATTCGCGATGGCGGAATGCTAATTCATGATGCCAAGATCGACAGCGTTGGCCCGAGCGATGAGATCCAGAGGAAATCGCGCGGTGCGCAAATCGTCGATGCCCGCGGTCGCGTTGTTTTGCCGGGATTTGTCGATGCGCACACGCATCTGGTTTTTGCCGGAAATCGCCTCGACGATTTTGAGCGGCGCGCGCGCGGTGAAAGCTATGAACAAATCTCCAAAGCTGGTGGCGGCATTTGGTCCACGGTAGAGAAAACGCGCGCCGCCAGTGAGCAGGACCTTCTCGCGCAGGCAAAGAGACACGCAGATTGGTTTCTACGCTGCGGGACTACAACCGTCGAGGTCAAATCCGGCTACGGACTGACGCTTGAGGATGAGCTGAAGATCTTGCGCGTGATTCGATCACTCAACGAGGAATCGCCGCTCGAGATTGTGCCGACGTTTCTCGGAGCACACGCAGTGCCGCGCGAGATGGACACCGATGAATACATCGAGCTTGTGATCGATCAGATGTTGCCGCGAATTGCAAAAGAAAAACTCGCGGAGTTTTGCGACGTATTTTGCGAGCGCGGTTATTTTGAGGTCGAGCAATCGAGAAGAATTTTGACGGCAGCCAGAAAGCTGGGGCTAAAGCTGCGAATCCACGCTGACCAACTAAGCAATTTCGGCGGCGCAAAATTGGCCGCAGAATTGGAGGCCACGACCGCTGAGCATTTGGAAAAAACAGATAGAGATGGGATTGCGGCAATGAAATCCGCTGGCGTGCAGCCGATACTGTTGCCGGGTTCGGTATACGCTCTTGGATCGTCGGATTATCCGCGCGCGCGCGAAATGATACAAGCCGGGCTTGCCGTGGTGATCGCGACCGATTTTAACCCCGGCTCGTCGCCAACGCCAAGCATACCGATGATTTTGTCTTTGGCCTGCACGCAAATGAAAATGTCGCCTGCAGAAGCGATCACGGCAGCGACCATCAACGCCGCGTACGGTCTCAATCGCGGCGACAGGATCGGCTCGCTTGAGCGAGGAAAGCTTGCCACTTTCTCTGTCTTCGACTGCGAAGATTATCGCGAATTGGCGTACTGGTTTGGGTTGCCGCAGACGCATTCGGTTTACGTCAAAGGCGAAGGCGTGGCCGGCGCTTGACACAAGCGCCGCTACAATCGTCGCTTTCTCACAATGAAGGTTGAAGTAGAAAGGCAGCCCGGTTCGGTTTCGAAGCTCCAGATCGAATTGCCGCCTGAGGAAGTCCAAAAGGAGTGGGATGTCATCGCAAACAGCTTCGCGCGATTTGCGAAAATCCCCGGATACCGTCCGGGCAAGGCGCCGCGTGCCATGATCGACAAAAGATTCCGCAAGGAAATCCAGGATGAACTGACCAAGAAACTCGTGTCGAAAAGTTATCACCAAGCAGTCGAACAAGAGCAATTGCGCGTGGCTTCGGTAACGAACATCGAAGACATACACTTCGGCGAAGACAAATCGATGCGCTTCCGCGCGACCGTCGTTACCGCGCCGGAGTTCGAGCTGCCGGACTACAAAAAAATTCCGGTGCAGTTACCGGAGACAAAGGTTTCTGACGCCGAAGTGGACGCGGCGCTGGAGCGCTTGCGTGATCAATCAGCGGATTTTGTCGATGTGCCGGGACGCGGACTGCAAATGGGCGATTTTGCGGTGATCGATTTCGAAGGTTCGGTGGACACCAAGCCGATCAGCGAAATTGCGCCGCAGGCCAGCAAAAATTTGCAAGGCGGCAAAAAATTCTGGCTGCATCTGGCGGCTGACAATTTTCTGCCGAAATTTTGTGAGCAGCTGGTCGAACAAAAGCCGGGCGAAACGCGCCTCGTCATCGTGGAATTCCCGGCGGATTTTCCGGTCAAAGAATTGGGCGGCAAGAAAGCGGACTACGCCATTACGTTGCGCGAAATCAAGGAGAAAGTTTTACCACAAATCGATGACGCGCTTGCGGCCAAACTGGCTCCGGAGAAAACGCTGGCCGATCTTCGCCAGATGATTGAGCACGATATCGAGCATGCAAAAGAGCATGATGTCGAGCGGGCCAAGGAATCGCAGATCCTTAAATATTTGCATGAGCACATCCAGTTCGAGTTGCCTCCGGCGCTCCTGCAAAATGAAACGCGGCGCGCGCTGGCGGAATTAGTGCAACGGAATCGCGAGCGCGGTGTTACCGATGAGATGCTAAAGGAAAAAGAGAAAGAGCTGATCGACGGCGCCGCGGGCCTGGCGGCGACTCGGTTGAAAACAAATTTCATTCTGCACCGGATCGCAGAGCGCGAGAACATTCAGGTGAAGAAGGAAGACGTCGATCTTCGCATCAAACAGGAGTCGGCACGTTACGACATTTCGCCCGAGAAAATGCGCAAGGAGTTGCAGCAAAAAGATGCGTTGGACGATGTGGCCGACCAGATTCTGCTGGGCAAGACTCTTGATTTCCTAAAGGCGAATGTTACCATCGAACCAGCAGAAGAATCCACTGTTAAAGAAGAAAAACCATGAACGTGTCGGACGAAAACGTTTCGCAGGTGCTGATCCCGATGGTCGTGGAGCAGACCGGCCGGGGCGAACGCAGCTATGATATCTATTCGCGGCTGCTCAAAGATCGGATCGTTTTCATCGGAACGCCGATTGACGATCACGTTGCGAATCTTGTGATCGCGCAGTTGCTGTTTTTGCAGATGGAGGATTCCAAGAAGGACATCAACGTTTACATCAATTGTCCT